>CAXEUS010000027.1:0-8812 GCA_963999385.1 uncultured Candidatus Poseidoniales archaeon
CACCTCGATGAGCGAGAGTGGTTTGAGTCCAAACTCCACGCGTGAACGGTTGATTGCCTCGCAGCCAGAGGTAGTTTCCGAGGTGCATGCTATGGCGGTGACATCGCGACGGGTTTCAGCCGGCCCGACTGCGTCTTCCAGCGGGTGTACGCTGACCCTGTCGGGAGCGTTCTCATCCGCCCAGTCGAGGATGGCAGTGCGGCGTACTTCCCAACTCTGAATCAGGCGGGACTTGAGGGCGGCGAGAGTGTCGGTAGTCATCCAGACCTCGAGGTGGTCACATTGGGAAAGCGCGGCGGAAAACAGGCGCATATGACCGGCGTGCATGTGGTCGAAGGTCCCGCCGACCAAGCAAATAGAGTGGTTCGCCACGGAGATAGGCTACCATCCGCATCACTTGATGGCTGCGATTCGGAATATGGAAGAAGATGTGCCCCGGAGCGTAACGGCCCGCCTCATCGCCAATAGCTTGGCGAGCCTGACCCACCCCGGGGCGTCTGTTGGACTGTGTGGTTGTCCCATGAATCATTCTACTTTCGCAGTCATCTGGGGACCCATTCACTATCCATTGCCACCCGCTTGCTCCGGCGTTCATCCCTTTCGGTCACGTCGGTCTTCGACGGCTGGCTCGCCCGTACCTGGTATCCGATGATCATGCCCCCGCCGGCGAAGGCCGGGTGTCACATCGGGGTTGCGGCCGGGCAGCGTCCGAGCCTAACCCGTTCCCTTTCAATGCTGCGGGTGCGTAATAGGGCCTTGAATTCCTCACAATCGTCGCTGCTGTCCACTGGATAATCCCTTGTGGTACCCTGAGAGACGACGAGTTAGCCGGTCAGCGATTTGCCCCTCCCCGGCAGCCACCTCTGCAACGGTAAAGGAAGGCCAATCCTCCTGTGGGCGAGCCAGCCAGCCGACATGAGGGTGGGTGCTACCAAGAGTGGGAGCGGTCTCAGAATCAGCATCCGCGAGTGCATTGGTCAGATCGAATAGCGCGGCAGCGCCTGGCATATCCACAAATTCGTCGGGGCTTGGCCAACCAGGATGAGTCGTCAACCGTTTCAAGCGGTCGCCCAACATATCGCTACAACCAGGGTGCTCCTCTGTTCCTCCGCCAGGGACCCTGCAAAACTCTCCAGCAGAACGCAGGATTGCCGCGGGCCAAGATATCCCAATCGAGGCAAGCGCGCCGCGCCCGTCAGAATCATCCAGCAGCAAGAGGAGTAGTTGCTCGGCGCACGCTGCCCACCAATCAAGCGGGAATTCGAGAATGGTGACCAGTGCGTTGCGTGGAGGTGGGTCCTCGCGCTCGTACCAAGCCAGCAAAGCATCCCATGCAAGCAGATGAGAATCGGGGGCACCTGTTGCCGCTGCGTCCCGCAATGGAGTAGCCCAACCTTGCTGCAACATTCCTTGCTGCTCAAGCCAGTCGAGCGCAGCAATCGCCTCGACAACGTTTGCCGGTGGAGACCTCGCCAACCTCTGCACCACCCATGTAGGCAGGTCGCGCATCAACGCTGCACCGAGCCAGGCGACCTGAGATGTGAGTGCCGCAGCCAACCAACTGGAGGCGACTTCATCGAGGCTGCCATCATCGACGAGTGGGCGAAGTCTGAGTCCTAAGTCTGCCTCGCGCCGTAAGTTGTCAGTCAGATGCATATGGGCTGCTCGCTCCCAGTCTCTCGGTGCGGTGGAGGCTACTGAGGCCAGACTCGCCAACGGGACCATCTCAACCGATAGAAGCCCTATCCAGTTCTCTCCCAGTTGTTCACCACAGCGAAGCCAGCGGGACCAGCGCTGTTCTGCTGGGCTTGCCACCCAAGATGCCTGAGAATCGGCACTCTCCATGCGATCGGCCCATTCCGCATCTCCGTCGGGATACCTCAACAGAGCGGCTAGCATACGCAAATCCGAATCGTCATCGGTTCCAACCTCTGGCGGTACCGCTCCTGCCGCCCATGCCGCAGCCAACTCGGCTGCTGCCTCCACCTCGCCCGCGCTCGCGGGTGCTGTCCAATCACCGGGAAGAGTAGCTGGAGCAGTGGGTGGCCTCTGAGTGAGTCGTACAGGTAGTGAGACATCTGTAGCTAGTTGCAACCGCACACATGGTAACGGGTGAATCGGGTCGGGTCTCAGCGTCGGATGACCTGTCGGAGTCCTGCCTTCCTCGGGAAGTAGAAGCATACGGAGACGAGCCGATGCGAGCAGCGTCTGCAATAGTTGGTCGTCCACTTTCCCAGGAGGGTGCTGGATTACTACCGGTGGTCCTTCTGAATCTCGTACAGACCATTCGAGCAGAGACAGCCAAGCAGTCTCGCTCAAGCCGCGCACATCGAGAAGTCTGGGAGGTGATGTTCCGCTCTCCGACCAGACACGCTCACCCCAGTCCAGCAACAATCTACGCCAGGTTGATTCATCGCATCGATGTGAGGCCCCCCGCCTAGATTCACCAGCACGAGATAGATGACGATGCAGACTCTCAAGCCTACGATTACGCTCAGTTGTAGTCAACCGAGGATGAGCTCGCTCAATCCAGGTCTCAAGAGATGCGAGCGGGAGCGGCTGGGAGGGTCTGCCGAGCAAACTGGATTCGGCGATGACCAACGCATCGTGAGCAGCAGCAGTGAGTACCATAGAGGCTGCAAGCCTGTCGTCAAGGCTGGCAACAACCGGACCAGCGGGGCGAACCGGGGGCGTCGCGGGGTGCGCCTCACCAAGGCTCCACTCCTGTTCGGTACCAGGCGGACTTGGAACCGGTGGCCATTCTCCCTCATCGGGTTCGCCGAACCATTCCCCTACCGCCAACCTCAGTTCTCTGCGCGGGTCGAGTAGACGTGCGCGCATCATTCCGATCACATCTGCAGTTTCCGTCCACGCCTCGATGCTCTCTGGAGATGTTGCGCGGGGAGGACTCGAGCGGGACTCGAGCGATGGAATCTCGAACCATCTCGGCCCACGTTCGCGCGCCACTGCCCAAACCCATTCTGGCTTGACCCCCGCGGTTCCAGTGGAGAGCTCTTGGCCATCGACAGATGGGATTCTAGGCGTGCGCGGTAGTGGAATCAAGGGGGATGTGGGTTCCTTCGTGTAAGCAAGCAACAGTTGTGGACCATCTCGTGCCAGCAGACAACCGACCTTATCTGGCGGCTTGACACCCTCTAGGAAGCCATGCATGCGCGCCATTTCATCCTCCGCCAACCGGCTCCACCCGGATGCCGTCAGATGCTGACGACCGCCTCGACTACCCTCCTCGGCATCACTAGCAATCAACCCCTCCTGGCGCATCCGTTTCAACTCTGCCGAGGCGTGAGGGAGGCGCAGTCCCACGGCTAGAGCAATCTCGCTAACCGTCCCCCCTCCATCTGCGAGATGATCGAGCATCCGCCTCCGATAGCCGCTGCGGATTCGGCGCGGCGGCTTTACGGGCGACTTCGCAGATTCTTCGGCCATACACTTCACTCCGCTTCGACACCAATCGGCAGGTGCTCAACCCGTTCTGTTGGCATACATGACTTCAATTATTTGGTTGATTACATTATATTACCGATTTCCAGTGGAGAAAGTTTCATTTTTTCACCCACAGTAGGATTCAAACCCCAATGAGTAGTGAGAAAGTAGTTACATTCCGTAACTAACGATGCTCAACTGTGGTAACGGTTATATCACCGACATAGGTGCACTGACTCAGACGGCGCTGAAGACTGGACGCGCTGCCCATTGAGTATCAATTGAAGGAGGAAGAAGAAGCATGAAGACAGTACGAATCCGAGAGAAGATCAAGTTGTTCCTATCAGACCGCCCACGCAACACGGCAGAGATATTGGAGCACATCAACAGCACCATGCGCCACGGCACCACCAGCCAGCAGTTGGGTAACGTGCTGTCAAAGGACAAGGACATTGTGAAGGTGGGCTACATCAAGCGCAGCGGCATACTCTCTGGAGGCTACGACATCTGTGAATGGGCGACCGTTATCTGGGTTCAGGAACACGTCCACGACTGGGCCCCAGGTGACCCGATTCTCCTGGACAAGAAGGGGAACAACACCTTGGTTAGCAAAGCAAGCGAGGCCGCACCCACCGACATCTCCATCCTTGTCAAGGCTTCACCAGCTGGGAAGAAGATGGCTGCACAGAACCTGGACAATCTGAGTTGCAATACCTTGCAAAACATGCTGCGAGAAGCTGGCCTCAAGGTGAGCGGTAGGAAGCACGAGTTGATCAATCGGCTCGAAAAGCACAGCATGCCTCGAAACGAGCGCGACCCAATGTTCGGCTGAGCCTGCAGTGTTGCTGGCACCCAGAGATGGATGTCTGAATCATTCTTTGAGCGGTAGTTCGAGCAAGCGTGGACCTAGGGCCATCCACTCCATCCCATCCTGAACCCATTTCCAGATTTCGTGTAGGCGCTCGGCATCGACACCGGCATGATCAGCAATCATTCGGATGGCGTCTATCTCAGCGGGATGGATTTCTCCATCAGCAGCGGCTAGGAATATACCATCTCTGAGAGCGAGGCGAAGAGTTCGGATATCCATATTTCCAATCGCTTCCTCGACGTTGAACTCCTGGCGTAGTAGTGCGCGGAACTTCACCCGCAACTTTGGATTGATGAGCATGCGACCCATGCGCCACTCAAAGAAGGACATCTCCTCTGGCTTGAGTACTGCGTCCGCGTTTGCAATGATTGCGAGCACCGTCATATAATCGTCCATATCGATGGCGTCGAACGCGTCGGGTGCTGAGGGCTTCATCATTGACCGGCCGGCCATGGGGCTTCGTATCAATAACCTTCGGCCATGCGACCTTTCCCTGTATCAACTCGCAACCTTGGTCTTGAATCGACCCTCATGGTTCGAGTTCGGGTGACCAGTCACCTGAACGTGCAAGGCTGTTCATCTGCGCGCGGTGGGCTAACGCCGCCTGCGCCGCAGCCGAATTCTCAACCTTGCCAGCCCACGCCTTCAGTGCGGCTGCCTGCAGTGCTCTACCGTATGAGTAGGAGAGTTCCCAAGGGTGCTCATCTCCGAGAGCATTCATCGCGTTGAGGTGGGCTGTAGCCAACTCATCCGATTGGCCACCTGAAAGGAAGACGATGCCTGGTACCTCAGAAGGGACGTGAGCCATCAGGCAGTCAACGGTGCGACGGGCAACCTCGTCAACGCCGGCCTGAGTTGGACATCCCAACCCCGAAAGCACCATGTTCGGCTTGAGCAATGTACCAGGTAGGTGAACACCCTGCGAACGGCACTCAGCGTACGTTGCATCCAGCGTACGCGCTGTCACGGAAGCGCAGGTGTCGATATCGTGATCCCCTTCCATCAGAACTTCTGGTTCGATGATTGGAACCAATCCCTGCTCCTGACAGATGGCAGAGTAGCGAGCTAGAGCGTGCGCGTTCACCGATATGCAGGCGTCTGTTGGAATACCATCGCCGATTGTAATCACCGCTCTCCACTTGGCAAATCTGGCCCCCAGTTGATAGTACTCAGCGCAGCGCTCCCTGAGGCCGTCTAGTCCCTCAGTCACCTTCTCCCCGGGGTGGCCAGCGAGCTCTTTGGCACCGGTGTCCACCTTGATACCTGGAAAGATTCCGCGACTATGCATTATCTCGGGAAAAGGACGGCCATCGTCCCCACATTGGCGGATTGTTTCATCGAATAGTATTACTCCAGAAATTGCTGATTCCGACCCATCAGTAGTGAATAACAGTCCGCGATAATAACGACGATTCTCGGCGGTTGATTCGGCACCAACAGTCTGCAATCGCTTACCCATTGTAGGTGTACTCTCATCTGCTGCCAGGATTCCCTTCCCGGGTGCTACCATCATCTTAGCAGTCTGCTCCAACGCTTCGATATCCATCCTAATCCCTTGACTCACGCGAGTGCGTTGAAGGACTTCAACTAATCGTCCGCCCTTGAGTTCCATCTGTATCAAATAATTCTGATAATTATTGATGAATAAAATGACCCATATATTACAGAACATTTTACATAACATTCCTTATGTTCATAATCGCTAAGGTATCTTCATGGCTTCTAGAATATGTGGACACTGTGACAAAGCGGGTCACAATCGGCGCACTTGTCCGCTGGTGAATCCTGAGGCCGCTGCACGCCGCATTTCCAACGCCAAGCGCAGGCGAGGAATGAGAATCTGTGGGCATTGCGGAGACGTTGGGCACAACGTGCGCACCTGCCCTGACCTGCATCCCGAGAAGGCTGCCAAGAGGCGGGCGCGCGGAGGCAGATCGAAACGCAGAGAGTGTAGGGAATGTGGAGAAACTGGGCACAACAAGCGCACCTGTCCACTACTCTTTCCCGAAAAGGCGGCGAAGCGTAAGTCAAGTCGCCGCAGACGGCGCATCTGTAGCGGATGCGGAAAAATTGGACACAACACTCGCACCTGTCCCAAGATCCATCCGGACCGAATTCAGCCTCGGCGCGGCAGACGAGGAAAGCGAGTCTGCCGTAACTGCAATCAAACAGGGCACAATCGTCGCACTTGTCCAGAATTGCACCCTGACAGGGCAGTAGCGCGCATGGCCCGTAATCGCAAAGGGAAGCGAAAATGTTCAGTATGCGGAAAGCGGGGGCACAACAAGCGCACCTGTCCGAAGGCAAAGTGATTCTCAACAACAACTGTGGGCATGGACGACGAGGAATGTCATCCAATAATGAGTGAATATTGCTATTGAAATTAGCGTTTTCCAATTGGGAATTCAGTAGTGTGATGTGATGAATCGGCGACTGCGGGCTGCCACATCGATAATCTCCGAATGTACCGCCACCTGGTCGCCAACCTTCTCGATTCCCGGGAGGTATCCACCGCACACTCCACTGGCGACGAACACTGCATCCTCGCTGGAACACAGTTCATCTCGACCCCATAGGCGACCGACATCATCTCCAAGCATCTCCCTCGCTCTCCGCTCATGGTCCTCATTAGTGGTAACAAGCCGACCTTCAAAGTGTGCATCGAGGCCACGCAGAGCGGCAGCGGTAATGACACCTTCAGGCGCTGCTCCGACACCCATCAGCATGTCGATATCGCTTGCCGGATTGGCGGCGTCAAGCGCGGCTGAGACATCCCCGTCACCGATGAGTGGGACTGTGACTTCGAGTCCGCGCAAGGTCTTGATTAATTCCTCATGACGGGGCCTGTCCATCACCACGATGTGCAGGTCGCTAACCTGTTTGTCGAGTGCAGCAGCGGCCGCTTCAACATTGTAGTTGACATCTGCTTCGAGTGATACCTCTCCTACTATTTCTGCCGGACCAGCGAGTTTGTCCATGTAGCAATCAGGTGCGTGCAACAGATCGCCTCGAGGAGCGGCAGCGAGTACCGCAATGGCGTTTGGTAAATCGAGGGCGACATGATTGGTGCATTCCAGCGGGTCGACGGCAATATCCACCTGCTGCGCCCCTTCTACACCCTGAAGATTCCCGAGCGGCTCGCCTATCCAGAGCATCGGCGCATCATCTCGCTCTCCTTCACCGATGGCCACCCTCCCATCGAACGGAACAGAATCGAACACGGCTCGCATCGCCTCTACTGCCGCTCCGTCTGCGAGTTTTCGCTCGCCTTTACCACGCCACTCAGCCGCAGCAATGGCTGCCGCCTCACAGGCGCGAAGGAAGTGCGGCGCTAGGTCAGCCACCCCAGTCATATCACCGGTGAGGGCGCACAGGTTCTCAATCCTGCGGCTCGCCCTTCCGCTTCTCGAGTACGCGCACCTGCTCGATGACTGCCCCTGGATACTGGCCCGCATCATCCTTCTCGAGCGACTTGACCATGTCCCATGCACACAACAATCCAGCGCTCACTCCGGTCAACGCCTCCATCTCGACTCCAGTCCTCCACTCTGCGCGCACGCGCACGAGGCAGCGAAGACCGTCCTCATCGAGATCCCAATCCACATCACAGCCTGTGAGTGGAATCGGGTGGCAATGTGGAACGATGCGCGGTGTGTCCTTGACAGCCTGGATGGCAGCGACGGTCGAAGCTTGGATCACATCTCCTTTGCTAACGAGACCTTCGCGAATCGCATCGAGTGTCGCGGGCTGCAGTCGTAGGAACCCCTCTGCTGTCGCCTCGCGCGGCACAACCGGTTTACCACCGATGTTCACAATCGCCTCAAACCCCTCATCCATGTGCTCACCCCAGTCCTGCCTTCCACACGGCTCCGTCAACCCTGACCTCACGCTTCCACAGGGGAGCCTGCGCCTTCATCTCGTCGATGAGCCACTCACAGGCAGCGAATCCTTCAGCACGATGTGGACTTGCCACGTGGATTGCGACAATCGGCTCGCCTGCAAGCACGACTCCCGTTCGATGTGCCATCGCCACCGAGTGAACGCCGAACTGCACACATGCCTGCTCCCCCAACTGATGCAGTACTGTGGGCAACTGTTCCTCCCATGCGTCGAACTCAAGACGTTCCACCTCAACTCCATCATCCATATCTCGAGTCACTCCGACGAACGTGACTACACTACCGCATCCGGAGAGATTCAGCTCGCCGCGGAGGGCTTCGACATCGAGCGAATCAACGGCGACCTCGACATGGATACTCCCGCTGCTCGACATGCTGCTCAAACCACGAGCGCTGGCATTCCCGCTTCAATCCGCCGCCTGCGAACCATTCATGCCCGGACCGCCGGTCGCCGGAATCGGAGTTAGGACTGGACATGCGCACCGAGCCGCCCGGAGGGACCAAAGCCGCAGCCGCGCGCAAACCCGAAGCGGAATCCGCACGGAAAGCAGCAGAAATAGCAAAGCCGATCCACATCCTAGGCGCTGGGCTGTCGGGG
>CAXEUS010000028.1:0-4077 GCA_963999385.1 uncultured Candidatus Poseidoniales archaeon
CTGAGAAAGAAGTGCGAGCCCTGTTGGCCCAGTGGAACAAGTCGCGTAAAATGATGAAGGGTATGCGTGGCGACCGACAGATGCGCAAGAAGATGAAACAGATGATGGGAGACATCGACGACTTCGACATCTGATGACACCATGAGTTCACGTATTATTCGGCGAGAGGTCTTTCCGCAGGTGGCGAGAGTGCAGCGCATGGGAGAGCGCCGATTCGCCATCATCGGCCACCGGGCGATCAATGATGGCAAGTTGCCATTGAACGACTTGGCAGGAGCTGGTGGAAGGATGGATGTGCTCTTGCGTGCGGTCAATACTGCGTTATTCCTGTCCCATGGTATCAGAAATGATTCGCACATCACCTTGCATCTGATGGGTGGCCCAGGACCCCCGCGGCGCATATGGTTCGAAGGTAGTCGACTCGAAGGTGTGCACGCTGACGAGCGCGCAATTGCCGGCCAGATTGCCAAGGTGCTGCGTGAGCCGACCCCTCCGATAGGACGCTTTGAAGAGGTCTGGACAGGACTATGGCACAGCGGAGGAGATCTGAAGACTACAATCACGGAATGGAAGCAAGAGGGAGTAGTCCAGGTATTGCTGGACGCGGATGCGCCATCCCTGTGGACTGAGGGGGGATCTTTGACTGGCGAGGATGGAGATGCACCAAGAATCGGATTCTATCTCTCTGATGACCAGCCATTCACTTCAGAAGAACTCGTAACCATGTGTGCAGCGATGCCATCTCGGTCACTGGGCGATATGTGGATACAGGGTCACTCTGCAATAGCCGTAGCTCACCAGTTACTAGACCTAGGTGTGTCACTAAACCTAGTTGATTGACTATTCATTCAGTCAACCATCGTGGAAGGCCATCTCTGTCTGATTCCATTGCTGCTTGAAGCAGAATTCCTGAGATGGCCAGTGGATGGGTCTGTGGCCATGTCGCCAGTGTCGTTACGGACGTGCTTCCCGCTGCGATGGCATCAGCATCTCCAGCCTCTACAGGTTCGAGCACAATCTCCTTGGCGCCTATGCGGCAACTATGCTCGTCTAGTTCAACAGAACTCATCTCGATGGCTCCTCGGTACCAACGTGCACCTAGGCGAGTCGTCTGGTAACTACCATTCCATTCTCCGGAGCAATTCACGTTGAGCATCGCATCTCCCCTATGGAATGCCATTCTGAGCGATTCCAGAGGAGAATGCCCCTCCAGTTGGTCCGGACCACGAATTCCGTTAGGACGCAGCCGATTAGCCGGTGTGAGGGGAATCGAATCAACTGCTGCTTCCACCACCTTCAGCGATGCTTCGACGGCGTGGGAGTAATCGTCGTGATCGAACGTCCCCAAGCTGGTGGATATTGCCGGAATCCCGTACACCGCCGCTTGACGGGCGGCTGCCACTGTTCCAGAATGAAGCACGTCAATGGAAACGTTGGGACCGAGATTGATGCCACTGACGCAGAGTGCTGGCACCATCTCATGCGAGAACAACTGTTCCAACTCTTCTAGCGCCAAGATGACTGCATCACAAGGAGATGCGTCGACGCTGATCAACTCGACTAGTGGGCCGTCCGAGTTCAGTTCGAGTTCAGCGAGCACATCATCCCGTCGAGTGACCGTCAGGTCCCGATGTAGTGTCAGACGCATCCCGGAGGCACTCTGCTCATTCGCTGGAGCGAGCACCATGAGTGGAAATCCTCGAGCATGTAGCGCTCGGATGAGCGCGTGCAGACCGTTCGCTTCGATGCCATCATCGTTGGTCAACAGGATGCACGGACGTGACACGGCTCACTCCTCGTCGGCGGCTGTTTCAGCATCTGTATTCAATTCATCCAACCCCAAACTCACCAACAGCACTCCGGCGATCAACAGCGGCCCTCCAAGCCATGTCCACATACCCGGTACGCTGGTCGTCCCCATCCCCCACCCAATCAGCGACCCAATCAGCGGCTCCATCACCACGGAGACTGAAATCACGATAGGGGGTAGCCAGCGGAGTACAGCATTGATTCCAGTGTGTCCAACCAACCCAGGACCTAGGGCAAGATAGGCGATGTATGGAAGCCAGACAAGTGCTCCCCACCCCAGCACTGCTGAAGCGGCGGGTGTTGAACCCCATGATGAGCCCTCCATGATGACAGATGATAGTGCCAGCATGACACCGGCAATCAGCGTTACCGGGAAGGCGTAAACGAACAGTGGCATCCATTTCCTAAGAACGCGCCCCGCGGTCAGGTATCCTACAATCGCGACCGCACCAAGGAATGCAGCAGCATCACCGATTAAGGTCACATCGCCCTCTGAACTGACGCCCATCAGAACCACCGCAGCACCGAGGAATCCAAGCACAGCGCCCAAAGTCTGCTGCCGGTTAGTTGGACGTTTCAGCAGCCATAATCCTACTACGAATACCAGTGGATGGGCTGTGACGAACAACAAGCTGTGGGTTAGAGATGTGTGGTCGAGTGACCACACCCAACTACCGAAATGAATCCATAGGCACAACCCAGAACCGACGATGATGGCAGACACCTGTCGCGAGCGGCAGCGAATCTTGTCGGATTGAGGCATTGCGCGATATTGCCATACTGCCAGCGGTGCCAGAATCAATGCAGTCAACTGCAGCCGCCATGAGGCCCGTAGCAGCGGCTGCACCTCGTCTATGAGTTGGAACACCGGTCCAGCGCTCGACACGGCCAGCACCGCCGCACCCAGCAGTATCCATGCATGTACCGGGGGGGGCTCGCGCGCCATCGCGCACCTCCTCAATCCAACTCCGCTTCCATCAACTGGTCCTTCGGACCTATGATGCCTGTCTTACGGAACAACATGTAAATCGCCCCTGCTAACAGCACGTTAATCACGATGAATGCAGTCATTCTCGCCCATGGATACCAACTCAGATCCCCCATCACCTCTTCTCGCATGACCGGTTCACCAGTTTCATTCAGTAATGGAACTCCGCCATACATCTCAGGTACCTCCTCGCCGCCACTAGGCAGTTCGTCCACAGCCGCCAACGCGGCCGATTCGACACCTAGGAACGCTTCACCGGTGAACATGCCAGCGCCAATCATGAATGTAGCCAGCAACAAGATGGCGCGCCTCCGCTCCGCTACCTTGTTACCTTCTTTGGAGCGGATCTTTTCCACCTTCGGCTTCAACTTACGCTCCTCCCACCAGTCACGCGCTCCGCCTCCAATGAGCATCGGGAAGGTCATCAGAGTTGGGAGATACATACCAAGACCGAACGATGTCCCCATTCCAGTAGCCCACTCAGCGAAGCATCCGAGCGCGAAACCTAGTGCCAGAGCCTTCAGATCACCCTCACCCTCTGCAAGCAGGATTGTGAAGGTGGCGAATGCGTTCGCTTGCGGAGCTACCAGATCGATCTTGCCCTCGGCGAGCAGGATGGAGAGGAAGATGGCGATTCCAGCTCCGAGTATCGAACCAGGCACCACTCCCATGATATTGCCCTTCGAGATGTGGTATGGACGATTGCCGATGTATAGGCTGTTCTTGTAATCTGCAACAACTGTCCCCGACATTGAGATGGCCGAACCGAACACGGTCGTTCCCACCAATCCCATCAGGATCGCTTCCTCCTTCGACAGACCCAGAGTTTCTCGGAAGTTCAGGAACAGCCCGAGCAGCATCAGCAGCACGATGAACGAAGTGCCCGAGACCGGCTCAATGCCCGTCTCACCCATCACGCGCACGGCGATGGCCCCCAGCAGGAATGTGGTGACTGCAACAACGATTGCGAATATGATGCTCGGCAGTAACGGAAATCCTCCGATGGTGAAGATTACGATCATCGCGATGAATGCGATGCCGAGGAATATCGGGATGTGGTAGAGCGGCCACTCATACCATCCCTTGCCCTCGATGTACTCCTCGCCCTGTTCTCCTTGGAACGCCTTGGCGATGTCGCCGAAGATGTTCTTGAAGGTCGGAGCCATCTTGAACAGACCCAGGAAACCTCCTCCGAGAATGGCTCCAATGGCAATCAGTCGAATCAGTGTACTGTACGCCACAATCTGAATCACCGGACTGTATGGCTGGGTGCTGGGGTC
>CAXEUS010000029.1:0-11007 GCA_963999385.1 uncultured Candidatus Poseidoniales archaeon
CAGCGAACTTGTCCTCCTGCTGGAGTATGGCGGCGTTGAAGAACATCGCCAGAATAATTGGTGCCGGCCCGTTGATGGTCATCGACACGCTGGTGTTGGCATCGCACAGGTCGAAGCCTTCGTAGAGCCGGCCGATCTCGTCGAGCGTGTAGATGGAAACACCCGATTCGCCTACCTTGCCGTAGACGTCGGGACGCAGGTCGGGGTCGCGGCCGTAGAGCGTGACTGAGTCGAATGCAGTTGAGAGGCGTGCATAGGGCGAGGATGCAGAGAGCATGTGGAAGCGCTCGTTGGTGCGACTTGCTGGTCCCTCGCCAGCGAACATCCTCGTCGGGTCCTCGTCTTGGCGCTTGAGCGGGAACACTCCTCCAGTGTAGGGGAACTGGCCGGGCAGGTTCTCCCGTCTGAGCCAGTTGAGCAGTTCACCCTTGTCGGCGAAGCGAGGCAGCGCCACTCTGGGAATCTGCGAGCCGGACAGCGATTCCACCTTCGTGTCAGCGCTGAACTCGCGCCCGCGCACGTCGTAGCGATGCACTCCGCTGTCGTAGGACTCCTCGAGTTCAGGCCATTCCTCCAGCAGTGAGCGTGCGCTGGGGTGCATCGAATCGAGCACCGCTCTCGCCTCTTCGCGCAGATCCGCCGCCGCATCTTCACGTCCCCCCTGAGTCTCGAGATGGTTGGCCGCTTCCGCTAGTTGCTGGGCGAGCCTCGCCTTCTGCACCTCACCGTAGGTCCGTCCGTGGTAGTCGCGCACCGAGGCGGCCACCTCTGCCAGATAGTGCACCCTCTCTGGAGGGATGATGTGCCGTGGCTCCGGCATTCCAGAAGGTGGCATCTCGGGACGTCGTCCTGTGGGTGAGCGCCCGTCGGCCAGAATGACCTCTTGCGCCAATCGGTGCCAGAGGTCATCGACGCCAGGGTCGGAGAACTGGCTGGCGATGGTGGCGCACACCGGCAGTTCCTCGTCGGGTATGTCGAACAGGTTGCGGTTGCGACGAACTTGCTTCCTGACCGCTCGCAGCGCATCCTCAGCACCACGCCGCTCGAACTTGTTGATGACCACCAGGTCAGCGACGTCGAGCATCTCGATCTTCTCAAGTTGAGTGTGCGCTCCGTATTCGGCGGTCATCACGTAGAGCGTGGTGTCGACATGCTTGGTGATGGCGTCATCCGCCTGGCCGATACCGCTCGTCTCGGCGAAGATGAGGTCGAACCCGACCGCCTGGCAGACTTCGATTGCCTCCTCGAGCCTGTCACTCACCTCTCTGCCGGAGCCGCGGCTGGCGAGAGAACGCATGTAGAAGTTCGAGTTCGAGAGTGCATTCATGCGAATGCGGTCACCGAGCAGTGCCCCACCTGTTCGCTTGCGGGTCGGGTCGGTGCACAGGAATGCGACCGTGAGTCCCGGCTCGTCGCGGATGATGCGCAGCATGATCTCATCGAGCAGCGAGGATTTCCCTGAGCCCCCGGTTCCGGTAATTCCGATGACTGGTGCTTTCTCCTCTGTCGGCCGACTACGGCATCTCTCCAGCGCTTCTCGGAAGGAATCCTCCTCTGCGCTGCCCTTGTCACCCGAGTTCTCGGCGAAGGTGATCAGCCGTGCAACCTTGCCGTGGTCCGTTGCCGTGACCGGACCGTCGAGCTCCGCGACCATCTCATGAGTAAGCAGGTCGAGACCCTGAGTGCGCTCGACGAGGTCGTCGATCATGCCGACGAGTCCCATGCTGCGCCCGTCGTCTGGAGAGTAGATGCGGGTGATTCCGGCTGCGTGCAGGTCGCGGATTTCGACCGGAGTGATGGTGCCACCACCGCCACCGAAGATGCGAACGTGCTCTCTTCCCGCTTCCTCGAGCAGCGTACGGATGTAGGTGAAATACTCCATGTGGCCGCCTTGGTAACTGGACAGTGCAACGGCGTGCGCATCCTCCTGGATGATTGAATCCACCACATCCTGCGCCGACCTGTCATGTCCGAGGTGGATGACCTCCGTACCGGCGGATTGAATCAGGCGTCGCATCACGTTGATCGCCGCGTCGTGACCGTCGAACAGCGAGGCTGCGGTCACGACTCGCACCGGTGAGTCGAGGCTGGAGATATCGGCTCCCCCGCTAGCATCCGACCCCTCGGACGCGCCGCTGGCCCCACTCACCATGACAGACCCGAGACCCTGACACCAAATCAGACCACCGCTCGGGACGAGCGGTGCGCACGCACATGTGAGGCACCTGAAATGGTGAAGGCCCAACCCCCCTTCACCGTGTCATGGCCTGGGAGGAGGAGATGGTCGACCTGGTTGGAACATTGGGTCCTTTGGTCGGATTCGTGCTCATTATTTTCGGCATCGCACTCACCTTTTTCGGATCCCGTCTCACTCCTATTCTAGTCGGGCTGGCTTTCTTCGTTCCCTTCGCGATTACCGCCGCGGTAATCTGTGAGGCATTTCTGAACATGAGTCAGAATCATTCTCTGTGGGCGGGTCTGGCGGTCGGAGGATTGGCCGGAGCCTGCGGCTCGACTCTGACGAAGCACGCGCACGTCGTGTTCGGGGGCGTGCTAGGGATGACAGCGGTAGCGATTCTGCTTGCTATCGCTGAGCAATTCTTCGAGTTGAACATCATCATCGCCGTCGTCGCGCTCGATATCGGCTTCATCATCGGAGCCAAATTCACGCGCGGGCTGCAGGACGCAGTGCAGTTCGTGGCGGGTGCTGGACTTGGTGGATTATGTCTGGCTGCTGGAATCACTGTGAGGAGGGCCGGCCTCGAGGGGTTGGTCGGATTTGATGCGCGCACAGGTGAGAGTGCAATCATACTGGCCGTGTGCATGCTCGGAGGTGCGCTGTTCCAGCAGTGGATGGCCGACCGAAAAGTCGCTGACGACGATTGATTGCCGTCATCATTCGATTTCAAGCGTACATCTGCTCAATCTCATCTGTCCAGTTCTCGCTAATCTGGATTCGTCGAATCTTCAGAGTGGGAGTCAATTCTCCATCGTCGACTGTGAAATCACGCGGCAGAATTGTGAACTTCTTGATTTGCTCAGGAGGTGCAAATTGATTGTTCAGTTCAATCACCTGAGCTTCAATCTCGGCATGAATATCCGCGCTATCGGTATATTCTGAAAGTTGGTGCCCTTGTTCGTTCAAGAGTGCAATTTGCTCGGCTGGATCCTTGGGTAGATGTGATCCATCCATGCCAAACTTGTCACGCAAAATCGCGGACACATCAAGGGTCAGTAGCGCGCTGCAGAATTTCCGTGCGTCGCCGACCAAGAAGCATTGTGAGACGAGTGGAATCGCCTTCATTGTCTCTTCAATGACGAGAGGTGCGATGTTCTTGCCACCCGAACTAACGTAGAGTTCCTTCTTTCGTCCAGTGATGGTTACGAAGCCCTCGGAATCGATTTTACCGATGTCACCCGAACACAACCAATCGCCATCCATAACCTCAGCAGTGGCTGTTGGATTGTTGTAGTAACCCTTCATGACGTGGCGACCCCTGAACATGATTTCTCCATCGGTATCTGTCTTGAGTTCAGTTCCGCCAGGAATCGTTTTCCCTACAGATCCAATCTTCACATTGCCCTTGTAATTGAGTGAAGCTCCCGCGGTTGTCTCGGTCATTCCGTAACCTTCGTACAGTGGAACGCCGATGTGCTCGAACAGTCGTAGAATGTCCGGATTGATGGGTGCTGCACCGGTGATTGCATACTTGCAGTTGACCATCCCAATCTTCCGTTTGACAGCCTTCTGTAGGATCTTCTTGAGCCCGGGAATTTTGAGACCGATTCGAATGACGGCCTTTGAGTCCAAAGTACTCTTGAGATTGGAATAGACCTTCTCGTAGATTCTTGGTACACCGATGAAAAGTGCGGGTTGCACCTTCTTGGCATAATCAACTGCGTGCAGAGCATTGTCAACCACGTGCATGTGCAGTGTGTCGCGCACCCACAAGTGATTGTCTACAGCTTGTCCGAACACGTGTGCCAATGGTAGCCACGAAACATATCCGTCACCAGGTGTGAAGCGAACGATGTTGCCGATGCAATCGAGTTGGAATGCAAAATTGTCATGGGTCAGTTCCACTCCCTTTGGATTTCCTGTGGTACCTGAGGTGTAAATCAATGAGGATGTGTCGTTGGGTTCAATGCCTTCCATTCGCCCCTTGATTGTGGCGTCATCGACATCGACTCCAAGAGCCAAGAAGTCAGACCAAGAGATGGCCTTCTCATCATCCATCGACCCTGAGTCATCCAGGACGATGGCCTTCTCGATTAGCGGTAGATTGCCCATGAGATTACCCATGCGCGTGTTCGGCATCTTTGCAGGATCACCACCCGCTTGAGGGTTGGTTCCGACGAAGACAAACTTCGAATCAGAGTTTCCGACCACCCACTCTACTTCTTCAGGAGAACAGGTGTGGTATACGCCGACTGCGACGCCATTGAGCATCTGCGAAGCAGCATAGATAAGGTACCATTCTGGCCGATTGTAAGAGTAAATGCTGAGCGTGTCATGCCGATTGAAACCAAGAGCATGAAGCGACTTTGCAATCGCCATCGTCTTGGCCAGAACATCAGACCAGGTGTCTGTATCCCATTCCCAAGGAACACCCCTCTGAGCTTCTCCTTTCCGGGTTGACAATGCGGGTAAATCACCGTACAATTCTGCGTTTCTGAATAGGCACTGAGGTGCCGTCATCTGGTCTGACATCAAACGATGTTGTTGGGAAGCCCGACTTAACATTCACCCCGTCCAATTGAGCCCTCAAATTCGAAGTGCAGCCGAAAGAGCGTCTCTCCAATCAGCGCCTCCATTTTTGTTGGCGAAGGGTGAGGCTGGGCTTGGATGAGGCACCCAATCAACCTCAATTTCACTGAACAGAGCAGCTGCTTGCCGCTGAGCGTACCGGCCCACGCCGATAATGCGCTGGATTCGAAGGGCTTCTGCGATGGTGCGCAGGTGTTCGTCGCAGGCGGAGAGCAGTTCGGCAGCAATCGGACCTCTGAGTTTGTCTGGCGTGACATTCTGCCCGCCATCGTTGTACATCAGCAGCGGGCAGTGGTTGACCACGAACAGATGGGCGTGAATCTCATCGGCTGTTCCGTACAGATCGGTCAGCGCACCCCAGAGGCGAGTCCCTGAGACCTCACCGCGAGGGCAGTCGAGTCCGTGGATAGGACGATTGGGGTGTTGTCCGGATGGTTGTTCAACTGGAAGGTTGCGGATTTCAAGCAGTTCGCGCACCGCATTCACATCACCGAAGGGCACACCGGTCTGACCCATGCCCCATGGCCCGGGATTCATTCCGAGCAGAATGGTGTGGCTCCCTAGTCCCGAGTAGCGACGAAGATATTCCTCGTGCGGTGCGCGTGCGTAGTCGAGCGGATTGACAGCGTATGCGACGGGTGCAGGTAGATTTGGGGCGATGCGAGAGCAGTTCTCACGCAGAGCATGAGCGGCTTGGATGACCGCTCCCGTAATCTCGTCCACGGGCGGGTGTGGCGGCCCACTGATATGAAGGATGCAGCGGCAACATTCATCACCGATTCACCCGACCCCGCTCTATGAACCAACAACTGTCGGAAGATGGACAATACATGTGGAACGGAAGCGAATGGGTGCCCGCCGAGCAGGCAGCGGCACCTGGAATCTCCATGACACCAGACATCCAGATGGATGCCGCACCACCGATTCCCGCCGCCTCTGCGCCGATGGAATCGCAGAGCAGCGACCCGCGCTTCGGTCACAACGAACTTGAGGTCAAGCAGCGCATCCGTTCGCTGTTCAAATTCGGTCAGCAGTACGATATCTATGCTCCCGGTCAAGATCAGGCTGTCGGTTACGCGCACAGAGGTTTCAATCTAGCGTTCATGAAGGTTGATTGCGTAGTCTACTCCGATCAAAGTTGCTCCGAGGAACTTCTTCGAGCGCGCCAGACCAACGGATTCGATGGCTGGGGTAACTTCGAGATTATCGACTCGAAGACCGGTGAGCACATCGCCACATACAAGCGACACTTCTGGGTAAGTGGGTTCCAGCGCAAGTGGACAGTCAGCAAGCCTGACGGAACCCCCTGGTTCCAGATTCAGGAGGACTCAATGTGGAAGTCAATTCTACGTCGTATAGGTGGCGGAATATTCCCTCCACTCCTCGTGTTCTTGCGCACCAACATGAACTTCCGCTCCCTCGATGGCACGGTCGACTTCGGCTCATTCAACCGCAAACTTAGCCTGCGTGACAGGTATCAACTGCAGCGCGCAACTCCAGAACTAGATGGACGGCTGCTGTGGATCACCGGTCCACTGTTGGATAATTGCGGTGGGCGTTGAGACATTCGCTGTAATCAGCGACGATCTCTGCCACCACGGCCACGACCACGGCCACCGCCGCCGCCGCCGCCGCCCCGACGTCCGCCACCGGGCTTCGATTCGTTGATGGTGATTTGGCGACCGTGCAGCACAGTTCCCTGAAGCGCCTTGACAGCCGCAGCCCCCTCTTTCTTGTCGTTGAACTTGACGAAAGCGAAGTTGCGTCGATTCCCCTCACGATCCGTGGCGATATCGACGCTCTTCAACTGTCCATGCACGGAGAACAACTCGCGAAGGTCGTCCACGCTCGCTTCTTCAGGAACACCACCGATGAAAATCTTGAATCCAGTCTCCCCGGCTCCTCGCTGGGAGATCAGCAGTTTTCGCTCCTTGGCCAGTTCGTCCTTGCTCGCCTCGCCGGCTTCGACCTTCTCCATGCATTGGGAGCAGCGCACCGGCCTGCCGCCAGTTGGCTTGAAGGGGACTTCACAGTTGGTGCCGCAGAGCGTACAATCGACCTTGAACATCTCCCGCTTTCCGCGGCCACCTCGGTCGCCACCGCGACCACCACCGCCTCCACGGCCACCACCGCGGCCACCACCGCGGCCGCCGCGCATGCTCATCCCTTCTGCGGAAGGCTTGTGTTTCTCGCCGCGTCGATGGTCGGCCAATGGGGAGAGGTAGGGGCGTTCGCCATCGTGCGACAACCGCGCTTCAGCAACCTTTGACCAGCGTTCACCAGCACGGTTGAGTTTGGACAGGTTACTCCCCGAATCACTGAATGCGCTTCCAAAATCGTCGGACAGCGCTCGGAATCCGGTGTAATCGCAGCGAGGACAGCTGACGTTCTCGTCAGGTTCGGAATCACTCGGTTCGAGTTGTTCACCACATGCAGGGCAGATTGCCTGCAGCACTCCATATCGAGAGTTGTTCTTCGTACTCGCTCTGAGAATCGGCTTGTTATCTGTGATCTCCGCTCTGACTAGGTCGCGTACTCGCATCGCATCTCCCGGTGCCGGGAGGAAGCGGTCGACGATTGCTGCCACGAACAGGTCAGCGAATAGTTTGTCAGCCGGAATGTCCCGTGTCGGTTGACCCTCCACATGGAGGACACGTACCTCTGCGGTCTTCGCTTGTAGTCTGTTCACCTCAGCGATAATCACATCACCTATCTTCGGGGTTCTCGGCCCATCACCCGCTGCTTCAACGGACACTGTTCCGGAATCTATGCTTACCTTGCCAACTCGTGTTGCCACCAGTCGGTCGTCCACAGATGCTACTCCATGACCTAGGGTGGAGTCCGTACTGCCGTCTATTTTGCTCCCTGGAGTGACGAATTCTCCCGCGCTGGCTCCTTCTCCCATCATGAATCACTATTCCTGCATCGACCCGCCTCGTAGAGGCGGCTTCGACTACCTTTGAGCCACGGCGACCGGCCGACCCCATTTGAAGCCGCCGGAGGCGAAGATGACGCCCTAAGTGCCTCAGCGGCTGAATCTCCAGCAACGCACTGGTGTGTTCACGAATCGTTTACTGTGGTGCGCATATGCTGCTGGAATCCTGAATTCCGCTTCGAGCAGCACCTCAGTATGCCACCCTGCATCGGCAGCCATCGCCGCCGGATGGGTAGCTTCGGATGAATGCATCATGTGGATGTGGTCGGCTGGAGATGCGAGCGCCGTATCGATGAACGGCCGGTCAGCACGCGGAGACTGAACGCCCCACGGTGGGTTCATGATGACTAAATCGACATCAATGTCGCTCGGCCATTCGTCCGCCCAACTGTCATCTACACTTGCACAGCGAACTTCGACGACATCCTCCAGTTCGACTCCTGCTATGGAGTCTCGAGCAGCATCACACGCCTGTTCATCAGCCTCTATCAGAACTACCCGCGCCGCTCCCAGTAGTGCAGCACCGATGCCCAATACACCATTGCCAGACCCGAGATCGACGACTCGTGTCGCCGCGTCTAGGTCACCCGCCCGCACCAATTCAAGCAGCCAGCGGGCGGCAATATCACCGGGCGTCGAATACTGCTCCAACTCGACGGAAGCAAGCGGATGAGCGGGTAGCCCGGACAGGGTCATCGCAAGTCGGCGTAGTCGCATCGGTCGGCGGAAGTCGGCGGGGCGCATGAATGCCGCGCAGGGTTGGCTCAATCGTCCATCGACTGCATCAGGAAGCGCAGACTCTCAGTGTTCTTCTGTGTCGTGCGCATGTGCTCGCCATTCTGTGGCACAGTCTCCGAACCCTGTTCGTTCTCCTGTTTGTTGAGTTCGTTCATCGTGGCTAGATTCTCCCGTTCAGCATCGGACAGTTGTCTATCCTGCCCGTTTCGTAAGCGAATCTGTCGTGCCTCTTCGCGTAGGATGTGGATCAGTTCAGCCCCGGGAAGATCGATTCCACATGTACGACAGAATGAGCACGAGTCAGCGTGCTCTTCTCCACAGGATGTGCAGTGAACCATGTATCTCAACCGCTACGTGACTTCCAGCACATTTCACCTTACCGCCGTTCGACACATTCCATCGATGGCAATTCCGATGATAATTGCTGTTCAACTGCCCGCTTCCTCAATGAAGATGGCCCATACATCAAGTCCAGCAGCGGTAGCTCGTTCTGATACCCCTTGGAAGGTCGGGTCATCCATCATGTCGTCCGGAGCCACACCACCTGCGCGCAGCAGACGAATGGTTTCCAGTAGTTCGTCGTGAATAGAAGTCGGTACCGCGTCTGGCATCTGTGAAGCCGCAGAATCAACGACAGCGGGTGCTGCGGAGGGGGCATTCTCACCGAATGTTGGGATGGCGACCGGTTCGGTCGGCATCACGAACGGCTCAGGTGCCGATACCGGCGTCGGGGAAGGCGCGGCGGCAACGGGAACCGTCTCTGGAGCTGGTATGGGAGCCGGAGCGGGCGGTTGAGGCATCGGGGCTGTCGGGGGAAGAGCAGGTGCCGGGAAACTGGGTTCTGGAGCAGGCTGCGCAACGCCTCCAGCGGGAATGGTCAGCCATGCCTTGGCCACGATGGAATATGGGGATGTTACCAGCGGTAGTTCACTGACCTGTGTCAGCCACGGGTCGCGGAACACGGTCCAGCGCATCGCCTGGAATTCGTCGTCTGCGGCGGTTGCCGGCATGATGGTGACCTCCTCTTTCGCCCAATCATCGGCCACGAGTGGACCCACCCAGAGTCCGAGGTCTGGCAGCGCCACGTCGAGGAACAGGAATGACGCCTCAAGCGGGTCTAGGCCTACCGCAGAGATTTCAGCGGCTTCAGCGCGAGGTCGGTAGAACAGCGACCATGTGGGATGTTCAAGTGCAAGACCTGAGGTATGTTGTTCAAATCTATCTCGGTGACGGCGCTGGCAGAGGATGAGCACCTGTGTGCGCTGATGGTCTATCTGCCAACTACCGGGATGAGTCTGTGGCACCTGTGCGGACAGCCCCTCGAGGCTGACGTTCTCGTGCACTTCCACTGTGTTCATGGTGACCATCCCATCGACCATCCGACCTCTATTCAATTGTTAGGGGGCGAGATGTCATCCTTCAGCAATCTACCAATCCTTCCGCGATGGACAACTCAGCAAGCAGAACACACCCTCCAGCCGCCCCTCGTATCGTGTTATCCACCAGCGCTGAGAATCTCATGCGCTTTCCTTCAACCTCCAGTCCTGACACACTCACCGACATCCCTGCCCGTAGGTCTGACGCCGGGTCACCCGTCCCTTCTGCGCCCATCCAGCGATGCTTTTCGGGATTCAGTGGCTCATCGAGCAGAACGAATGGCTTGGCCGGAGCTGATGGCAGGTCGAGTGCCTGTGGGCGAGCGCGATACTGTCGCATCCACTCTTCGATTTCTTCCTGCTCGGCGTTCTGTGACAACTCCACTTCGACTTCTACGAGGTGACCGTGGTCGCGCAGCACACGCTTACACTCCACCTCGACAGGGAATCCTGCCTGCCTGATTCCGTCCGGGCTCACTCTTCCGAGCAGAGTCTTCGCCTCGCGGCAGATGGTCTCTGCCTCTCCAGGGATATCTGGAGACACCTGACCAGACGACCTGGATGACTCCAGTAGTGCCCATCCCCCTCCCGACAGCGCTTGCGAGGTGCGTACGCGCACTCCGCGAATGCCGATCATGTCCCACACCGGTTTGAGTGGCAGGGCGACGGCGGTGACGGTGCAGTTTGTCGAGCAGATTAGCAGACCAACTCCGGAGTTGGCGGAATTTCTGAGCGTCTGCAGGTGATGCGGGTTCAAATCGGCGATTATGAGCGGAACTCCCTCACTATGACGGTGGGCGGATGAGTTGCTGAACACGGCGAATCCAGCATCCCTTAGGGCAGGCTCCAACAAGCCAGCGACATCACTTGGGAGCGCAGAGAATACCAATTGACAATTTACTTTATTCAATTGAGATATTATGGTATCAGAATCACCATTCTGGACTACCAGGTCTGGAATGTCCGGGCGTTCCTCCTCCAGCCTCCAGGGCAGATCTCCTAGCGACATTCCCGCGGTATCGGAACTGCCGGAGACCAGCGCCAGTTCGAACCAGGGGTGGTTGGTCAGACGCTGCTGAAATCGCTGTCCCACGAGCCCACTCGCGCCCAGCACCGCTACCCCTCTGCGCATCCAGAGACCTCAGTGAGGCTGGGCACCGAAATCCGCCTCATATGTGCGCCGGTCATCA
>CAXEUS010000030.1:0-6179 GCA_963999385.1 uncultured Candidatus Poseidoniales archaeon
CTATCGGAGTATTATTGATTCTTGGCTCTATTGTGGCCGGTATTATGGCAATTAGTAATTTGACTACAGGAACGATGTCCTCGGAAGAGGCTACCGCTTTAGCAGATAGTTTGAATATACAGGGTTCTAATTTGACTGGTGCCCAAGTCATAGACTATTTTGATGAATTACAAGATGCAGGATACTTCACGACCCTAGGGATAATCGAATCATTGGCTGCTATTGTTTTGCTTGCCGGCGGGGCATTGATGATAATGGGAAAGAAGCTTGGTGTTTGGGTTGGTGCAGGTGGTGCTGGGTTGATATTATTGGATGCTGTTGTTGGAATGTATATTCTTGGTAGCATCGAATCTCCAGATCCATTGCTCAGTCTCAGTATGAAATTCATGTCGGCCATCTTTGTTGGTTGTGGGTTGCTTTGTTTAGGACTGCCATTCGTCCCGCTGCTGTTCGCGGCCGGGCGTGCTGCGCTCGACTGAGGTTCACTCAACTGTGGAATCTGAGATTTCGTTTTCCGCCCGTGGCCACTTCTTCGAGAGTGCCTTGGCTAGTCCATCATCGAGGCGTGCGTTCCACCAGTCAGCAGCCCTCCAGATCGCATAGCGACCTCTGATACCACGCATGTCAGCCCCCTCTAATCTGGCTCCCTGCATGTTAGACATGCTCAATTTCGCACGCAACAGTCTGGCTCCGCGCAGGTCGGCACCGTCGAGTGCCGCCTTGTTTAGATTCACATCGAGTAGAGAAGCATCCCTGAGATCTGCACCGGATAGATTCGCTCCAGTTAGGTCGGAGCCATCCAGTATCGCTCGTCTGAGGTCGGCTCCGCAGAGGTTAGCGCCCCGCAAGTCCTCGCCACGATGCGAACTGAACGACCAGTCAACTGGCGTTTCATCGGCCACGTCGGCCATCCTCCGTTCACCCTCGTGAGCGTTTGTCGAGGTGCGCACGGCCCTCGGTAGTCAGAACAGCGTAGCGATTCTTGTTGTTACCATCCCCAACGGGGAAGGAGAGCAGTCCACGCTCGCGCAGGCGGTTGAGATAGAGGCTGAGGTTTCCTGGGGACTCGATTCCAGCATCGGTGAACAGGCTGAGAATGACTCTTGGGGGCGAGTCCTCTTTGCCCTCCACCTCGCGCAGGTACTGTATCGCCGCCAGCACCTGATCTGGTTTGCGAGTCAGGTTGTTGTGATCGCATAGAGCCTTGAACGAACTACCTCGTTCTGGGAGTCCAGATGAACGTGCGGCTTCGCGTGCGGCCTCGATGGCCGCTTCACGTGCTCCGCGGATGCTTGCGAGAGCAGTGGACCAGACTTCTTGTTCCATTTGGACTAGCATCCTGTTGTCGACTTCTTTCGCCGTTCCAGTCAGGTCGACGTCGACATCTCCGACGCGGATTTGGATTCGACTTTCGACCGCACTGCTACTCCCATCCACAGTCATCACAGGTCCCCTTCGGCGCCCATGCACGGGGATATATTAACGGTTGCTACAGTATCATTTCAATCTAGTTGACCTATGTGCGTGTGACCGGGGCAGATTCCACAAAGAAATATTCCACATACCGGGATAATATCTACCACACCGCTAATTACGCACTGGTTTACTTCCGGATTGCGTCACGCCTGTCTGGCGCAAGTAACTTGACGGGGGCCACCCGTCGCTCCGCTCCGGGTGGCACATGTGACGGGCGTACGCGACCGGCGGCGAGGGACTTTTCTGCTGCTTGCAGTTCTACTGCTCGCCCCCTTGTCTCCGTTTCTTGGAGGTGCACTGGCATCGAACCATTCTGGCTCAATTTACACATTCGCAGATGGCAGCAACTCGGTGGTTGTGGTCACCAACACATCAGTTGTCAACACAGACACGCAGTTCATGCTGGAGCGTAACAGCACCATCACCAGTGCCACTATGGACATCAAATACGACATGACTCAACCAAGTCCTGGAGAGGTACACCTTGACGTCGATCAGGATGGGCTCTATGAATGGGAGTTCGATCACCTTGGATTCGGTGATTTGGGCGAGCAGAAGACCTTCTCGGACGGTTCCACCTCGAACACGACCACGGTGAACAGCAGTGGCGCGGCACTAATCGATTTCCTGCTACCGAGTTCCACCCAGTTGCAGGGTGTCGAATTGACAGTAGAATTCACACCTGAGTTTGGTGGCGGCTGGATTCAGACAGGCGTCATCGACCATCTTGAAGCGGCAGATATCGACAACGACAGTATGCTTGAACCTATTTTCCTGCAGCGGGATCACATCTGGTCAAATGGCACCTCAAGCCCAGCGATTGGCCATGTCGACTGGTCGTCGACCACCGGATTCAGCAGCATTCACTGGGAGGCGACCTGCGAAGATGCGACGGAACTCGTCATCGGGGACCTGAACAACGATGGTTATGCCGAAATGCTAGCTCTCGACCTGAATGCATCATACCTATGCATCGGCGTGTCGAATGGGAACGGCACATGGAGCAACTCAAGCAACGTCAGTCTGGGGCTTGATTTGACCGGGGCATTGGTCGCCGACCTGTCACAGGATGGTTACGGGGATGTGGTGTCCATACACAATGATGGAAACTTGGATGTCAATCTATGGAACCAAGCCAACGGTGCGCTCGATTCAGCAATCACACAGCATGTGGAACGCAATGGCTCTGTGGGTGGAATGGGCGCGACTCTGTCTAATCTGGTGATAGCTGATTTCTGGGGCCAGGGAACCAATCTATCCGTGGCTGTCACCGACAGCATGGATGGACACACCAGCATGTTCAATTTCACTTGGACCACCAACTCATGGATTCCACTGTTGAGCGACTTCAGTTTTGATTGCATAGAGAGCGGGATGCAGGCAGTTGACTACGACGGCGATGGCTTCGTAGATTTGGTTGGAGATTCCATGAATGGTCTATGTACGGCGCGCTTCAACGGGAGTGGCTGGACCACACAGCCTGTATCCGGGATGCAACTTGCAAACCACACCTTCGCTGATTGGAACGGGAATGGGACCGTCGACATGCTGGTAGCAAACACTGGGAACCCAGATGGAAACGACTCCACCATGGATGGCAGCCTGTCCGTGCATACATTCGCACCCAACGGCACCCTCACGCAATCATTTCACAGCCTGTATCCGCACACATCGCCGCGCGAGGTGCTGACGGCTGATCTCGATGGGGATGGTCATCTCGAACAACTGATCAGCGCAGGTGAGAGTCAACGGGGCCTGTTCATGGCCGGTTGGCATGAGGTAGGTTTCGATGTGGAGGGGGACGGAAACAACGAGGTCCTCATCACCGGCTTCGCGGGGGATGGACAGAATGGTGTTGACAATCTGGAGTGGATGGACATGGGCAACATATCTCAAACACTCTCACAGAGCATTTCTGCAATGTCTCCGATGCTTTACCAGTACGGTATCGAGATGATATCGGTGCGGCCAATCGTCTCTTCGCTCGGTTCAGGAGATGTGCGCATGTCAGACTTGAACGCCACCTACTCTGCAAGATTCATCATCGACGCCAACATTGGAACTGGCAACTTGTCTAACTCTCTCAATCTCGTGATGATTATGGGTAGCGGGCCGTTTAACGTCAGCCTTCCTTTGTCTGCCACCCGAAACGGATCTGTGACGCTTGAGACGGTCAACATCAATTGGATAGCCGGAGCGCTCAATCAGGTTCTTCCAGCTGCCCCCATTCTCAGTCTCTACAGTGTTGCTTGGGACAATGTGTCCCTGAGTTGGTCCGACATCCATTCAAATGCTAGTGATTTCCTCCGCTACGAGGTTTTCCGCTGGTTGAATGGGTCATCCAGGCCGCCTCTCGCACATCAAATGGGACCGGCTAACTTCAGCATTGATACGGACAACGTGGCCAACAAGACATGGGATTACCAGGTGCGCGCCGCCTACATTTCCGGCATCTTCAGTCAGTTCTCAAACACCCTGACGGTCACCGTCCCTCCTGCACCTCCGCCCGACACTACACCTCCGGACGGTGTGACGCTCTCGATGGCAGATCGTGACGGCGACCTTGGCGGCGTGCTCATCGCATCATGGAACGCATCGAGCGCTCCGGACTTGGATTTCGAATTGCTGTTCGTCGAGTCCTCTAACATCTTCAACGCCTCGACGTTGACGCCAGTAGCGTACATCAATGCCGGTGACAATACGTTGGTGAATGTGAGTAACTTAGGAGACGGTAGTGCAATCGTTGACGGAAGCAACGTGTGGGCTGCAGTTGTCTCGGTTGATGACAGCGGGAACGCTTGGTGGAACGTGACCTCCGCAGGTCCGGTGCAGGCGCACAACAATACCGTACGCTCGACGGACATCAGTATCGATATCTCCACCGGTTCTGCTCCCGTGGGACAGGTTCACCCACTCCAACCTGGCAGTTCTGTGGATGTAAATGTCCAACTATCCACTGAAGGCGCTCCGCTCGTTGGCCACCAGATTTCGGTCGAGATATCCGCTGGCTCCATGTCCGGCACGAAAGTCGGTGTGACTGACGGCAGTGGTGGTGCGCTCATCTCTTGGGCAGACTGGACAGATGCACTGACCTCCTACGGAATGATGGCCGGTGATGTAACAATCACTGCTGAGTACGCTGGAGGAATCTTTGGAATCAACAATCAGACGCTGGGTTCGTCTAGCGCTAGTGCGTCCGCCCACGCGCACGTGAGTGCGACACTCTCCGCTGATTCCACCGATGTGGAGATGACTGGTGATACCGCGGACGCTAGCATACGGCTGCTCGCCGACGATTCGATTTACCAGCCCTTGTTCACGGGGATGGAATTAGACTGGTTGGCAAGGAATGAGTCCGAGCAGGCGAACATAGGCAGTGGAACGGCGACGTTCAACAGCAATGGGTTGGCCACCGTTGCCTTCGATCATGCGACAGGTGGCCAGTTGGACATCTCCATCGATGAGGTCAACTTGAGTGAATGGCTCACCTTGACGGGCAATCCGTTGACCGTCGAATTCCGCCCCCCATCCGATGATCCGGAGCCAGAGCCAGAGCCGGAGCCGGAGCCAGACCAGTATTTGCTTCCCGTCAACATGACTTGTGAGGATATCGCGTGGAGTATTGTGGAGAACGATTCGTCGATGACCATCGAGTGTGACCTCACCAACTTCAATCCAGTGCGCATCAGCGTTGACATCGACATCACCCCGCCAACAGGGGGCGTCGAGGTATCTTCGTGGCCAAACATGGTGAGCCTAGCAGCGAACGAATCCAAATCAGTCAGTTTGGAAGCTAGGGCACTGGTGAATGCCACATCCGGATCTAAGACACTAATCATCACACTGCCTGTGAGTGCAGGAGGGTGGATTTCCAACAGTTCAGTCGTAGAACTCGATTATCTGGTTGTCCCAGCGTACACTCCGGGCACGTCAGGCGAAACAAATCAGCAGACCGATGGAATCGCGAGTTGGATGTGGGGCGCAATCGCCGGCGCCGTAGTGCTGTTGGCCGCTCTGTTCATTCTCACCACCCGTAGGAGAAGTGCTTCTGAGGTAGAGGAGGAGCAGGATGACGTCGACTGGATGTCCACAGTGGAAGGTGAATTCAAGCCTCCCGCTCCTGAGAGGGGCACAGACCTGCGCGACGCTCGCCCGCTAGACGACATCATGCCGACGCGGGCACGTCCGCGTGATGATGAATTGGATGAAGGCGAGCGAGAGTACGAGGAATACATGGACGACGAGAGTTACCATGTGGATGCAGACGGCGTCGAGTGGTGGAAGGACGAGGAAGAAGTCTGGTGGTATCGCTATCCTGACGAGGAAGACTGGTCCGAATATCGCGATGAGTGAGCACACCGACGGGTATTTCAGAAGCGGAGGGCCGCCCCGGGGCTGGGAAGTGGAAAAATGTCAGACGCCGATGACCCGCATGGCTTCCCGCTCGTACTCCACGGTGATGCCGACCCCACCTCGACTGGAGGGGTTGCTGTGTGCGGCTTCTCCACCGTGGGCATGGTTGGAGTCATCGCCGCCAGCAATATCGTCACAGCACTCGATTTGAAGCAGTTGGGAACCGTGATTGACCGCCGCTTCCCTCCGATGGCTCTCGTTCACGACGAGGTGCCGAAGCACCCTGTACGTGTCTATCAGGGCGATGGACTGGGGGTATTCACTTCGGAGATCCAGTTCCCAGCCGAAAC
>CAXEUS010000031.1:0-4970 GCA_963999385.1 uncultured Candidatus Poseidoniales archaeon
CCATAAATCAAACATGAATCGCATCCTGAAGTTGAGCATGAACTACAACTCTGGTGGACGTTGTAGCGCACTTCTCCACAGTTTTCACAAGGGGGTTTCAAATCAATCTGGAGAGATGGCAAGTAGACACCACATTTGGCTATGAAATCAATTATTTCAGTGTGTGGCACGGGCATTAACCACCGTCCATCTAGGCATTACGGCTAAAGACGACCCGGGTGGCCTGACAGCCATGCGCAGGCTGGCGCTGGCTCTCGTCCTACTATTGGCCGTGCTCTCGCCAGTGGTACAGGGGGTTCCTCTGGAGACTGGTTTTGGAGCGCCGCTGCCTGACGATCCTGATGCAGCGCCAATCACCAACGGCTATTCTCCAGTCATTCGAGCGGCGTTCGCCCGGGTGAGTGACCTCGACCGATACTCCGCTGATGAACTGGCCACTGCCAAATCGTGGGTGGTGGTCGGCCAGAATGCCATGGGTCAACCTGCTCCTGACCTCGCGGGCGCGTGGATAGTGGATGTCGACGAACTCGGTGGAATCGATGCTGCGGCTGCACGCGTGGCATCCCTGCAGGCGACGGGAATCATCGAGGTGGCCTATCCACTGGTGGAACGCCAAATGAGTCGCAAGATGATTCCGAACGACGCACGCTTCGATGACCAGTGGCATCTGCGCAACACTGGACAGACAAATGGAGCAGTTGGCGAGGATGTCAATATCACTGCTGTGTGGAACTCAACTCTCGGGACTGGTGTGGTCATCGGCATAGTTGATGACGGACTAGATACCGACCATGAAGACCTGTCAACCAACTATCGTAGTAATCTGGATTGGGACTGGTGCGGCAACGATGGCAATCCCAACCCGGGCAACAACGACCCGCACGGAACCGCTGTCGCAGGAGTCGCAGCCGGGACGGGTAACAACAGCATTGGAGTGTCCGGTTCAGCACCTGACGCGGATCTGGTGGGGCTTCGACTGATATCCTGCGGATTCTCGGATTCTGATGAGGCGGGTGCTCTCTCGCACAACCGCCAGACAATCGACATCTACAGCAATTCATGGGGCCCATATGACGACGGCCAAAGGGTCGAAGGTCCCGGGCCACTGATGCTGGCAGCGATGGAGGCCGATGCCTATCAGGGCAGGGGAGGCCTTGGCAACATCATCACCTTCGCTGCTGGAAACGGACTTTCCAGCAACGATGACTCAAACACCGACGGCTGGGCGAACAACCGCTTCACCATCGGTGTGTCAGCAACCACCCACAATGGCGACAATTCATGGTACTCAGAACCGGGTGACAACATCCTAATCGCAGCTCCATCTGATGGAGATGGCGAGGGGATTACAACCACAGACATCGAAGGTGGCCAAGGATACTCAAACGGCGACTACACCGACGATTTCGGTGGGACTTCCTCTGCCACACCTCTCGTATCCGGAATTATCGCACTGATGCTAGAGAGAAACTCCAACCTCACATGGAGGGATGTGCAGCATATATTGGTCAACACAGCTCGGGTAAATGACGCCAATGATTGGTCTTGGGACGTCAACGGAGCAGGTCATGATGTCAGCCACAAGTACGGCTTCGGCGTGATTGACGCGGGGGCTGCGGTTGAACTGGCTAGCAACTGGACCACGGTCGAACCTGAACAGAATTACACCAGCCAATTGTTCTCACCAGGAATCTCAATCCCAGACGACACCGGCGTGGCAATCAACGACAGTGTCTATGTCAACGATGAAATCACGCTAGAGATGGTTGAAATCTACGTCGACATCACACATACAGCGCGGGGCGACCTTGAAATTACGCTCATTTCCCCCTCGGGAACAGAATCGACGCTCGCCAGAGAACATAACGACCGTGGCAACCACTACGCTGACTGGGTATTCACCAGCACACACTTCTGGGATGAACCAGCACGAGGTAATTGGACCATCAAGGTCGAAGACACATCCTCGAGCGATTCTGGAACCTTGGACTCCTGGCAACTGATGCTACACGGTATTGATGAGCAACGAGATACCGATGGAGACGGACTTCTGGATGACAATGAGACGAACACCTACGGGACAGACCCGGACAACGTCGATACCGATGGGGATTCACTAAGTGATGGCGACGAGGTACTCAACCTCTCTACTGACCCATTGGACTCTGATACCGACGACGATGGCTTGACCGATGGCGTTGAGGTACTCGTCAACGGCACCGACCCGCTGAACAACGACACCGACGGGGACGGGCTGTTAGACGGACCTGAAGTGATGCTGCACCACTCGGACCCTCTGGTCTATGACAACGACACGGACAACGACTCCTGGTACTGGTTCAATGACTGCAACGACACCGACCCGCTAATCAATCCCCTGGCGGCCGAGAGGCTGAACGGTATCGACGACAATTGCAACGACTGGGTGGATGAGGGATTCAATGCCAGTGACGAGGATTGGGACGGACTGGTGGACTGGGCAGAGTACCATGTGCACGGCACCAATCTCTCCATGTGGGACACCGATGGAGACGGCCTTTCGGACGGAGATGAGGTGAACGTGCATGGATCCGATCCACTCTCCTTCGACAAAGACACAGATGGTGATGGATGGTACTGGTTCGCTGACTGTGATGACGAAGACCCCAGCAGAAATATGGGCACCGAAGAGGAACTAGATGGATTCGACAACGACTGCGACGACCTCATCGACGAGGACTTCCAAGGCATGGACAGCGACAACGACATGCTGTTCGATCTCGATGAGTACAATCTGATTGGCAGCGACCCATTCCACAACGACACCGACCGCGACGGGCTACTCGACGGCGAGGAGTTGCTCTACACTCTGACAGACCCGCTCTGGCCAGACCTAGACGAGGATAGCGATGGATACCGCTGGTTCGACGACTGCGACGACAATGACTCTGCGCGCTCACCGGATGCCAACGAAATCTGGAACTGGATCGACGATGACTGTGACGGAGACGTTGACAACGGAATCGACCGTTCTGCGCACATCTCTTTCCTGCCCGGCGAAACTGCGGGTGTAGTGACCGTTAACCTGACACACCAACCCTTCGAGATGACCGTATGGCTGGTCAACGTATCATTCGGAATCAATGAGCTGGTAAATCAAACAGAGATTGTATGGATTCTGAAGTGGCCTGATTCTCATGTAACTGAGCGAGAGTGGGCAGTTCTTTCCGACGGGGATAGTGGAGATGGTCTGTTCGATGAGGCATTCGGTTCCCACATCTCTGCCATCGACTGTTCAGAACCTCTAGCCTACAACGTGTTGGAACACACACTCTGTCATATGCACAATCAAACTGTCGAGGGATGGGGCTTGACATTCCAATTCGTCGACGGGGGTGAGGTGGTGACACTCTCGACCAATCTCTCCTTTGAGGTGTGGAATCCACCGCCACCTGATTCGGATTCGGAGCCGGATGAGAAACAGGATGCGGACGATGATGAGGATGATGGGGACGTCACAGGCACGGGAATCGGGGGGCTGTCAATGCCCGACGAGGTGGTGATAGGGCTCGGCGCTGTGTTGGTCTTCATGCTGATATTCATGCTCATCACTCGAGGACGCAGGCCTCCGCCCACTCCTATGCAGATGCAACGGCCCAGTCTTATCGGCCCTCCGCCTAGGTAAGCAGATCCAAGCCGAGGCTGAAGGCAACTCCCACCAACACGATGGCGATTGCGATGCCAACGAGCGTGTAGGTCCAGATGTCCGTGTTACGATTCGCCCGCTCTTGTTCCTCGGAAGTGGTATCCATTCGTAGGTCAGGGCGTGATTGACGCTCACTACGCGCTGCCTCGACATCGGAACCGGAACTCTCAGCCAAGTCGCGCAGCCGTTCGAGAGATTCGTCTTCGAGCATCGAGGCTACCTCCTGAGCCTTCTTGCTCTTCTCACGAGCCTCGTCGTCAGGGCTCCAACCGCGCTCAGCCATCCGTCTCACTCCGGTAGTATACTCGGTCATACAAGAGAGTGACGGATGAACTCACTGTTCCTCTTCTGCCGCCTCTTCCTCAGCCTCAGCTGCCGCAAGTTCCGCATCACCAAGTGCTGGGTGGGCCCAATCTCGCTGCCATTCAGCATCAACCGCGCCGCCGGACCAACTGCCCTCGATGGCGATTTCGTCGACCTCGGCCTCCTCACGCCACGCGGGATCTCCTTGACTCCCCGATACTATCAATCGATTCTGAGCGTCGAGTTTTCGCTTGACCGTTTTTACGCCGCGATTGATGGGGAGCAGGTGACCAATCGGGGTTCCAGCGTGTACGAACGGATTGTTGGCGGTGCAAATGAGCAGCCCGCGCTCTGGGGAGACAATGTCAACTGCGATGCCGGGATTCTGCGGGTCCACTATGCGCCCGATGATATCACCCTCCTCAACGAATGAACCGGGCTCGACGAGCATGTCAATCAAACCACCCTCTTCAGCGCGTAACCAAGTAGAACCGGATGCGAGCAGCCGGAAGCGGGGGCGGCTGGGGTTCCCCGGGAGTACATGCAGGCTACGTAGAGAGTTCAGAACCCCGTAGACCGCAACCTGTACCGCCTCGTGATGAGTAACATTGGCACCGCCTCCTTCGTAGGTCAGACAGCCAATGCCGTTGTCCACGGATACACGGCGCAACGTACCGCGCGGACCCTTGGAGTCGAGGATGACTTCGATACCGAAAGCACGGGCGAGTTTGTTACTCTCGGGATGAGCGAGGTCGGCACGCACCTGAGGAAGGTTCGAGCGGCCGCGGGCAGCGGCGTGTAGGTCAATGATGTAATCTGAATCAGAGAGCAACAGTTCCCAGATGCGATTGGCTACCCGCTGGGTGGTGTTTCCGTCTGGTGATCCGGGGAATTCACGATTGAGGTCGCGACCGTCAGGAAAGTAACGACTGTGCTGCCTGAATCCAGGAGGATTGAGAATGGGAGCGATGCGCACTGTTCC
>CAXEUS010000032.1:0-15246 GCA_963999385.1 uncultured Candidatus Poseidoniales archaeon
ATCTCCTGTTGATAGCGTATTTCGTCGCCGATCTCGCTGAAGACCACACCAGATGCCTTGACCGAGCATATTGGTGGCGACATAACTCCATCCAGATTCTGGCTCTTTTTCCCTTGTTCGCCACCGCCATTCCTGGCTTCGGTTGGGCGGGTATGCTTCGCTTCATCCGGCTGGTCCCGGCGTTCATGGCGATTATGCGCTTACTGAATGTCTCCGGGGATGAAGAAATCTCGGTGACCCGACAGGTCCAGCACCTGTTCATCATCGTCTTTCTGCTGATTATCTCGGGAGGTGTTCTCGCCCTGATGTTCGAGACTCAATATACGGAGGAATGCACTGCGGATCCAAGGTGTGACGAGAGTCAGATGGTCCAGACGGTGGAGGACGCGATTTGGTGGTCAATAGAGACCGCCACCACGGTTGGATACGGTGAGTTCGCACCCAAGTCGATTGGTGCCAGAGCGGTTGCCACCGTACTGTTGTTCGTGGGCATAGGTCTGGTCGCCACCTTGGCTGCGTCACTGTCGCGGTTGTTCTATTCCGCCGCCCATTCCAATGAGGGTAACGGTGGCAGCCGCGGGCAGAGAATGTTTGGCCAGTTGGAAATGGTCACTGAACTGCGCGACAAGGGCATGCTCACCAATGAGGAGTTCGATACAGCCAAACGAATGCTGTTCAAATCAGAATCTTCAGAGAATCCTGTTGACAGTCTTCCACGAGCTCTGGCCCGGGCGAAGGAGATTCGCGGCAAGGAGCGCAGTCAGCACCGCTCGCGGGCGCTTCAGGCACGCAGAGCCATCGAGGAAGTGTCCTCAGACCCGGATTCTGATTGAGATTGGAACTACCTTGGATTTCAAAGCGAGCGCGGTTCTCGACCTTCCATGAGCGGCCCTTCGCTTGCAGGTGGCAACCCCGACTCGGTTGGTGACTTGGCGCGCGTGGGAGTTGTGACGGTCAGTGACCGGGCTAGTTCAGGAGAGTACGTGGACCTGTCCGGCCCGGAGGTGCTCGCCTTCCTAGATGCAGCACTCGATTCATCCTGGGAGGCAGTGGTGCGTGTGATTCCTGACGAGCGGACCTTGGTGGAACAGACGTTGATTGAGTTAGTCGATGAACAGGGATGCTGTCTGGTCATCACCACCGGTGGAACCGGACCAGCGCCGCGTGATATCACCCCGGATGCAACCGCGGCTGTGTGCGACCGCATCCTGCCCGGATTCGGTGAGCAGATGCGCGCCATCTCGCTCAGGCACGTACCCACGGCCATCCTGTCGCGGCAGGTCGGCGGGACGCGTGGAAGTTGCTTGATTCTCAATCTCCCAGGTGCTCCTAAGGCGATTCGTGAGACGATAGACGAGGTGTTCCCAGCAGTGCCCTACTGCATCGACCTGATCGGTGGGCCGTACATCGAGACCACCGACGGTCCATGGTCCGCCTATCGACCCAAGCATGCCCGCAAGTGAGGTTTCACGGCTCGCTGGATTGAAGAGAGAGGTGCGGGTCGGCGTGAGCCATGGGGAAGCTCAAGAGCGGAGATTTTGAAGAGACCAGAGCGCCGGATGAGATGCGCGATGTCGATGTGAAGCTCGATTTCACTGACAACGCGCTCGCGAGCGTTCTCTACCGGCAGGGCGACACCACAGTGCTTGCCTGTGCCACGAAGGCTGACCGACTTCCGCGCTGGTTCCCCAGAAACGCCAGCCGCGGTTGGGTACACGCAGAATATTCACTCCTGCCCGGCTCCACCGACTCCCGTTTCCAGAGAGAGCGTCGTGGTGCCAAGGGTCGAACGGCCGAGATAGAACGGCTCATTGCCCGTTCGCTGCGTGGTGCAATCGACCTCGATGCGCTGGGACCGGTGGCACTCACTGTGGATTGCGACGTGCTCAACGCCGATGGCGGCACCCGCTGCGCATCGGTCACCGCCGCTAACATCGCGCTGAGGCTGGCGATTCGTCGATTGATTGCGTCAGGTGATTGCCTGCCCGCTGACATCCGACCCACGGAGGATGAGCGTCGCTCCGGGGCTGAGATTCCCGAACTCTCTGCTAAGCAGAGCGCGGCGCATGAGCGTGCGGTGCTTCCGCACGATATCGCCGCCATCAGCACCGGCCTGGTCGGGGGTGTTACGCGGCTCGATCTCGATTACAATCTAGACAGCGCTGCGGATGTCGACATGAACGTCGTGATGACTGGTGACGGGCGCTTCATCGAGGTGCAGTCTACCGGTGAGGAATCCACCTATTCACGCGCGGAATTGGATGAACTGGTTTCCTTGGCAGAGAAGGGAAATGCCCAATTGCATGCCATTCAGGCAGCCGTGCTCTCCGGTGTCGAGTGAAGCACTTCACTTCCTCGCATTCACTCCAAAGAGTTGAAGTCGAACAGCCAGCGCATCGCGGTTACCTTGCGGCAGTAACTCAGCTGGGAGAGTGTCAGACTGAAGATCTGAAGGTCGCCGGTTCAAGTCCGGCCTGCCGCACTTCACCGATTGACCAGCCTCTGTCATCCCCGGCTTTCGGTTTCGTCGAGCGTCGAGCCACCTTCGTCCTCGACCTCGTCCTCCTCGACCTCTTCTACGTGCTCTCGAGGTTTGAGTCCAGCCTGTGTGTCCTTCTCGATTATCTCCTGCAGTTTTTTCTCGCGCACGATGACCACATTGGCGATTGGATCTCCAGGTCTCACCAGAGGTGTGGTGGCCAAACCAACCACATAGCCGGTCACAGGACTGGTGACGCTCTCAACGCTGCTACCGAATGGGTCAGTGATGTGGGCGATAGTCTCCCCCTTCTTCACACTCGCACCACCTTCGATGAGCGTGTGTAGCAATCCCCCCTCAGGCGCGCGTATCCAGCGGAACCGCCTGACCAGTATCCTCCAGCGAGGCTTGACGATTTTCGCTTGCAGCATACCCAGTTTCGCCATCACGTTGAGTATTCCTCGTACTCCGCACTCCAGTGAGTCCGGCTCGAATCGATGTGAGGTGCCACTCTCGAGAAGAATTGCCGCTACTCCTGCGTCGGTCGCGGTCCTGCGTATACTGCCCAGCGGACCATCCGAGTGCAGGACCACTTCTGTTCCGAATGCCCGTGCCAATCTCTTGCATTCGGTGTTGTCGAGGTTCGCGCGTACGTGTGGGACATTCATGCGCGTGAGGGGGGCTGTGTGCAGGTCGACCAGATAGTCAGCCCGTCTTACAACCTGAGTGAACAGGGTGTGAGCCAGTCGCTGGGATTGATTCCCATCTCGCTTGCCGGGGAAGAGTCGATTGAGGTCCCTTCCATCGGGCGCATTGCGGTCTTGCAGCAGCATGCCTTCTACATTGACTACGGGAACTAGAATCAGGGTGCCATTCATCGCTGCGGGGTCGATGTAGTCGTCTGCAGTCCCAGCTTGATGGTCGGAACCGTAGACGAGTTGATGGATAATTCCAGTTCCGTTCATCTCGTTGCCATGGATGGCCGCAGTCACCGCCAATGTGGGTCCCGGTTCACTTCCACGGAGTATGTGCAGTGGGATGTTCATCGGGTTGCCCATCGGGTCGTCGCCTAGGTCAATCTCAGTCTGGCCGCGGTCACCAGGCTCGACCTGCACGTCGCCGAACTCGAACGGCCCCCACTCGCCCATCGAATCTGCGTGCCCAGCATTCCGCTTTGAGTAATCGGCTGCTCAGATGCCGAGCAGCGGAAAACTGGCAATCGTTCATTAACCCTCAATGATGGGTGGACTTCTCCCGGAGGAGATGGAGTGCAGATTCTTCCACAACGCGCACACCAGGCCGTCGTCCTCAGCGCTCGCCGTTTTGAGGTGAGTTGCATTACGACCCCTGTGACTGTACGTTTGGCAGACCTGCGAACCTGATGAATCCGGTTCGAGGAATGAGAATGGCAGCAACTGATGAGGAATTGAAAGAGTTGATTGAGAAGGTGCGCGAACACGCACCCGATGCAGACGAGGAAGCGGTCAAGGTCGAATTTGAGCGATATCGGGATGAGTTCCTGATTCCGCCGAAAGATGCGATGCGCTCTGTGCTGCGGAAATTCGAGGTCGCTGAGGAAGACGTCGAGACAGCAGCGCGCAGCGCGTTATCGAGCGGTGCGCGTGCAGGACGTCGGGTCGACCGTTTCGAGGAGCTCGATGCGAAGGACATGAACGTCACCGTCGAGGTGAGCGTCGTGACCTACACGCCGCGTGTTCAGATGGTGCGCGGCGAGGAGCGACAGATCGCCTTCGGTTGGATTGAAGATAATCCGTGGGGTGACTCAGGGGACCGCATCCGCTGGGACTTCAAGGACTGGGGCAATCACGCGGAGAATCTCGCACCGGGGTCAGTCGTCAGACTCGAAGGCACTTCAGTTAACGAATGGCAGGGGAAACGCTCGCTGAACATCAACCAGTCCAGCCGTGTGGTCGTGCTGCGTGAAGGCGGGCCTTCCGTCTCGCTTGCAACCAGTGACCCTGTCAGTATCTCGGATGCAGGCGCCAAGGAGGGATTCGTGACCATCGTCGGTCGCGTCATCAGCCGACGAGATGAAGTCATCAGTAAGCGAGACGGCAGCGGTGACCTTCCGGTTGTCAAAGGAAGGCTGGCTGATGATACAGGTTCGCTGGGATTCATCAGTTGGTCCGAGTTTGAACATGAACCGGGAACATTGCTGCGTATCGAGGGCGCTTCCATCCGACGCTTCCGCGACAATCCTGAACTCAACCTCTCCGATCGCACGAAGGTGGAGGTTTTCCACGACAACAACTTCTCCACCGCGGAGCAGTTGGCAACCTCGTCGATGCTCAGTATCGGTGACTTGCTCGATGGTGCCCGAGACGTGAGTCTCATCGCTCAATTGAACAGTTGGAACAGTCGAGAGTTCACCAACGCTGATGGAGAGGAGCGCACCGTTTGGGGTGGAGACCTGCTCGACCCGACAGGTCGCTGTCGCGTCAGCGCATGGTGCGAACTGCCTATCGATACAGCGAACCTACCGCTGTTCGTCCGCTTCGATGGTGTACGTGTGCGTTCATGGCAGGGGACACCGGACATCACAGTCGATGAGCCGGAGCAGATGAGCCTGCTCGACGAGGCACCTTGGGATCTGATTGATGCTGAGCAGCACTGGGTCGAATACACCTTGGATGACCTGACATCCTCTGGTTCCAAGCGAGGAATCGAGACATCCGGCACCATCGTCGCCGTGCGCAGTGACTGCGGCATCATCCAGAGATGTCCAGAATGCCGCCGCGTGCTACGTGACGCGGCCTGCTCGGAGCATGGCGACGTTCCCGGAGAGCGGGACCTGCGCTTGCGCTTCGTAATCGATAACGGAATCAGTTGCGCATCGTTGCTACTCAATCGTCAATCAAGTGAATCACTGTTAGGCAAGTCGATGGATGATGTCGCTGAGATGTTCGACCGAGATGGCGCTGAGACGTTCGTCAACGAGATGCGCGATCAGTGGTTCGGTCGTAACGTGGTTATGCGTGGGCGTGCAATCGTCGATGAACAAGGAGCGATGCTGATGGCTGACCAGTTGGAACTCGACAATACTCCGATTGAGAAACGCAGTGAAAAGGTGCGCGAGCAGTGGGGGGTGGTCGCATGAGCGAACGACAGCGTTCCAGGCGACAGCCAGCGCTACGAATGTTCGCGCGTGAGTACTACGAGGCAAGCCTGATGGAACAGGGATCCGGAGAGTACGACCCATCATTCGTCATCACAAAGCTCGGTGCGCGTGTAAATCGGATGTTAGTCGCCGGTCTGCTCGAAAGGATGGAGCGGCGTGAGACTGAAAATGGCACCATGTACCATGGGAGCCTGCGTGATCCGACTGGATTGCACATGTTCAGCGTCGGTTCATTTCAGCCAGAACTACACTCGGACATGGAGGAACTTCTCTCTCGTCATGAGCAGAACGAACCGCTTCTGCTTCTCGCTGTAGGCAAGTCCAACGCTCAGGCGTCAGACGACGGTGGCGTGTTCACCCGTGTCCGTATTGAGGAATTCAACATCATCGAAGGCGAAGGGTACGCCAACTGGCTTGTCGATACTGCCGATGCCACACTCAGACGCATTGACACGTTCCAAAAGAGCCGTGATATTCCTCAGGATGCCGATTCTTACCGAACCGCCGAGATTCCGGGAGATCTCGCAAACAGTCTGCTGCTCGCGGGCGCACACTACGGAGAAACCGACCCTGATGTCTACATGCTCGGTGTACTCAGGGCGCTCGACCGTGCTGAAGGGAACATCAGTTCGTTCACTGAGGACGCCTCCGGTGAGGCCGATGGATCGTTGAACGACTTCACTGTTGATTCTGTAGGTGGGGACAGTTCAGAGGCCAAGAGCGAGGAGGAGATTATCACCATCATCGAGGAGCATACACTATCTTCTGACGCCGGTGATGGTGTAGCGTACGACGACCTGATTGGCTTCTGTGCAACTCACAATATCAGCCGTGGAGAAGCGGAACCGGTACTCGACAGTTTGGTCGATGACGGACGCCTCTACGAGCACATCTTCGGTCGCTTCAAGCACATTGAGGCAAAGTGAGGGTGCCATTTCACCCCATGAGTACTTCTATCAGCGAACTGCTGCCGTGACTGACTGGGTGTCACATGGCTGGTAAGCGCGCATGCTTCGTTCGCTCTCTCGACGGAGATTGGTTGCAGATACCTGATTGCTGCATCGATGTTGAGATTCGTCGCCGACTAACTCGTGAGGTAGCGCGCGGTCACGAGGGCGATGACATCGCCGACGAAGGGGCGGAGAGCGCTGAGTACACGGTCAGAGGAGTACTAGACGACCCAACATACCTGAGAATCATGAACATCTTCCGTTCGGGCCAGCCGTACTTCATCGAACCGTTCGAAGAGAAGGAAATCAAGGTCGCCATATCTTCCATCAAGATGAACGGAGAGACGGGTGAATTCGAACTCACCCTCGTAGAAGATCGTGTCTGAGGATTTCCCATGTCGGCCATTGAAGAGGAACGGGACCTCATCTATGCCCTACGAGCGCTCCAAGTACTGCTTGGCTCAGGGGTTGGACTAGAGGGTGCGATTCACCATATCGCGCAGGGTGGATATGGAAAATTCACAGATGACTGCAACTCAGTGATAGCCAACATGGCGCGAGGCAGGAAGCTCGAAGAAGAGATTCAGCGATTGATCACTTCCAGCAAGAGTGACAGATATCGCCGCCTGCTCAATTCGATGCGTACCAACGTCACATCGAACACCGACCTGCTCGCCTCTCTCGAGCAGCAGGCGGACCGCGAAGAGGAGGCGCGAACTGACAAGTTGAAGCAATACGTCGAGAGTCTACAGGGTCTCCCTGAAACTGCACTGTCAGTTGGCTTCCTCGTCCCCCTTATCCTCGGAATCGGGGCGATGGCTCCCTTCCTGATGGGCGACCTCCAAGGTGTGCCCGGAGTAAGCATACCTCCTCCAGACACGATGCTGCGCGCGTTCCAAGCGGGCATGGCACTCGCAATCGCCGTCATGGGGATGATGATATGGGGAGCGAAGAACAAGGACCCGGGGGTCTAATGCATGGAATTCTCGTTGTTCGGCATCTTTGATATGGTGACTGACAGCCTGATGATGAGCCTGCTGATTCCGATTACCATCCTGTGCTTGGGTGGCGGACTACCGTACGTAATCGAACGCCGACGTCGACGCTCAATCGAGAAGGCGCTACCGGAAGTACTCGAAACAATCTCCACCACGCTCGGCGCCGGCCTCGGTCTGCAGCAGGCGTTCACTGACATGGCACGCCACCGAGACGACAAGGTAGGCAAGTTGCTGCGTGATGCTGTCGCCAAGAGTAAAGCGACCTCCTTTGATGCTGCACTCTCAGACTTCGCCCTGCGCACACGCAGTTCGATGGTTCAACGGGCGATGAATCTCCTTCAGACCGCCAACGCCAATGAATCTCCCCTGCAACAGGTCACCTTCTCAATGAGTATCGAGTATGACCGAATGCTGCGTCTGCAGGAAAAGCGACACGACGAGTTGATTGGCTCTGCACTGTTGATGCAGTTCCTGATGTGCGTCTTGCTGCCTGGTGTCATCGGCATGATGTACGGCCTGTTTGCCCCATCCACCTCTGGGATTCCTATGACCGACATCCACAATTCTGTGATGAGCTACTTCGGATTCGCTGCCGCATTCGGTGTAATCGCTGGGGCAGTAATGGTGGGTCGTCCGATATCGTCGTCACTCTGGTGGGTCGCTCCTTGGGCGCTGCTCGGCCAATTCACCTATATGGCGACGTATCTCAGCGCCGGACAGATGATGTGATGCAGAAGGGAGGATGGAGCAGATGAGCCAGAAGGTGTTGGAGAACTACGGGAGGGTGTCCATCTACCTAGAGCAGGGTCACCCGAGTCCAGTCTACCACATCGACGGTCAGGTGCCTGCCAATCCCTACGGCTCACTGATGCCCTTGCTTGAGGACGACAATCTCGAGGAAGTGATGTACAACGGAGGCCAACAGTGCGTGAAGGTAGCTCACCGCGAGTGGGGAATCTGCCGCACTAACATCTGGATAGAGGATGAAGAAGGTCTGCAGATTGCCAAGAACATCGCCGCGTTCACCAACGTGCCATTGGGTGACGGTCCAGGAATGGTCCCTCTGTTCGACGGTCGTCTGCCTGATGGTAGCCGTGTATCCGGACTCATTCCGCCAATATCTCCTGACGGGCCGACACTCACCGTTCGTAAGTTCCGCGAGGATCCAATCACGATAATCGACCTCATCGAATGGAACACTGTCACCAGCCGTCTTGCTGCCATGATGTGGGCGTGGGTGGACGGGCTCGACGCCAAACCTGCTAATTTCATCATCTCGGGTGGTACTGGTTCAGGGAAGACCACGACGCTGAACTGCCTGGGCATGTTCATCCCGTGGGACAAGCGTCTGCTCACTGTTGAGGACACTGCTGAGTTGCAACTTTTCCATGACCACTGGCTACGCATGGAGACACGTTCCGAGCGACCGGATGGCACCGCAGAGGTCGACATGGATGACTGCCTTCGCTCAAGTCTCAGGATGAGGCCAGACCGTATCATCGTCGGTGAGGTGCGTGGAAGTGAAGCGGCTACCTTGCTGACCGCAATGAACACCGGTCACGATGGCTCGTTCGGCAGCTTGCACGCTAATACCGCTTCAGAGACGGTCACAAGAATGACCTCTCCGCCGATGAGTGTGCCGCCAATCATGATGGTCGGCCTCGACCTGATTCTAGTTCAGTCGCGCTTGCACCAAGGAGGAAAGCACGTGCGCCGTATCACCGAGATTGCAGAGATTGCTGGCATGGAAGGAGACCGTCCGCGGTTGAACCCTGTATGGAAGTATGACCCGGCGACAGACACCATCTCAGAGACAGGCGTCCCGAGCAAGTTGCGCGAGATGATTTGCGCCTCCGCAGGTATCAGGCCCGCAGATTTCGAAGCACACGTGCGTCAACGAGAGCAGATTCTGCTCGACTTGATTGACCGCGGGGTACGCGACATCGAGTCCGTAACGAAGGTCGTGCAGTCGTTCTATGCTCAGCGCGACGACAGTTGACGGCGTCAATCACTGCCGCCGGACAACCGTCTGATTATTTCGTCGGCCGAGTCGAGTTTCCCTTTGACGCGGTCGATGTCCGATTCTCCACTCGCCGTCTCGGATACGCTGGCGAGACTGGGTGGCTCTCGACCCATATCGCGCAGCACCTCGCGCATCGATTCGACGACTCCAGATACATGATCCGAGTCTAGTGAGAGGCTAGTGGGTAGTGAAGGGATGTCCTCTGGATTGATGTAGCCCATCTCGGCAGCGAGAACTCCTGCTGCTGCTAGCAGGCGCGGTCTCACTTCTGGATGGCTTGAATTCCAACCCCGGCGTTCGAGGAAGCGGATGAGCAGCGCGTGCTCTACAGGAGTGAACTCGCCCTCAGCCCGTCGAATGATTGTCTCGACTACTCGCTCGAAAGCCTCCATCTGGTTCTCGATGCGCTCGAGCACAGCAATTGCCTCCGGTGTGATTTCGGTACCACCGCGATAGAGTTGCTCCAAAGCGCGCTGACGCCGGGAGGTGACTGGGTCCATCTCATGCTCGTCCGCTTTGAGCGACACCTGTAGGTCGAACAGTCCGTGGACGCGCCCACTGATTGCAGGGAGGTCCAGATCCAGCCCCGCCTCAGCTGCTGCCAGTTCGAACTCCATGCGTGCGCGAGCGATGTCGCTCCCAGATCTGTCGAGGATGACATCGAGTGTGTCAAGCAATCCAGCTCGAGCTCCCTCAAGGTCGTTGAGCGCTCTACGCTCTCTCCATGACCCCGGTTGCGCTCCACTGGTCGCTTCTTCTTCGGTGCGCAAGTTGATCATGCTCGTCAATTGTTCCAGAATGTGCTCGCGCACCTCGGCGTGCTGGATTCCGAACCCGAGTCTACCCAGGTCATCGATGAATGCGGCGATGTCCATCTCATCGAGTTGGCGACCGACCAGCAGGAACTCCCGCAGTTGACTGGTAAGTTCGGCGCGGCGCGCCTCGAGTTCGAGCATTGACGCACCCGCCCCCTCATCCACAGTTACCGGAGCGGGACTCGTGTCTACTGGTTCCTCTTCGACCTCTTCCTCTACGGGTGCTTCCACCACAGGGGCCGGTTCAGCCACAATCGGAACTGCGACCGTCGGCGCTCCCCGCTTGCCCCGACGCAGACTCTTCTTCACTCGGCCCCAAGAGCCTTCTTCTGTGCCGAGAACCCCAGCCACCCTGCCGAGCAGTTGGTTCTTTGAGCCGGAACGTGGCAGATTCAGACTCACGCACAGCGCATGTAACTCGTCGCGGTTCATCTCCGGCAGCGATTCGGCAGTGAGTTTCTTCGGATCGTGGTTGATGTGCAGCCAGAGCCGCTGCCACTTCTGCTTCTTGGAACCGGAACTCTTGATTCCGAAAACCTTCAGCAAATCACTCAGACCTTTCTCCGGGTTTGCTCGTAGACCATCTAGGGAAAGATCGACCTCTGCGAGCACCAACGCGGCAATCAGCCGTGCGCGCAATTGCTCGACATTCCCACCTTTTGACAGATTATGCTGCTCAGCCACGCCGCGCAGGTCCTCTAAACGGCCTTGGTAGAGCCTTTCGAGCAGTTCCCGGTCGACATCCATGGGGCTCCCTTGAGGTTGGTGCAGAACAATTTGAACATCTATGTTGCGCCTACGGCGCTCCTCAACTGCCACTTATGGTCGGCGACAGGTTCAAACCGAGCCGTAAGAGGTTGCCACCGGCCCTAGCAGGGTCTGCTGAGGTCTCGTTCCGTGGGCGATTACCGCAAGACAGCGCAGCGGCGCATGAATGACGCTGAGGCTGAATGGAAGAAATGGCACAAGGCTGTGGCGAAGGATGCCAAGTCGATGGTCGGGGACATGCTCGTGGAATTGGACAATAGGCATCAGAAACTACTGAGCGAGTTCTCCGCTGCTGGGCAGCGCCGTGATGCAGTCGCAGCATCGCTCGCTGAAATCCAAAAGGAAATCCAAGGTATTCAGAAGCGGATGTCGAAGGGGAATGTCAATTGGCAGCATGAGTCAGAGCGGCTCCTCAATCTGGCTGGCAAGATTGGCGGCATCAGATCGGGTTTCGCCAGTGTCGAGAAAACTCTGCGGCGAATACGTGAGGAAGGTCCGAACGCCGGTGAAATCATCGATCATCTGAATGAGGAGTTGCAGAAGGAGAGGGAGAATTGGGAGCAGTCGGCAAGCGCGTTCGAACACATCTACATCGAATTAGAGAGCGCTCACCTCCCATCTGGGTTCCAAGATTCCAATGACTACATCGAACACGGTTCGTTCGAGACGCCCATCGCCTTGTCCAGATTTGACGATTCACCTGATGCAGTCCAAGGGGTCACTGACGAATTACACGAACTACTGTATCCTAATGACTCTGAAGGGCAGGTCACCGGTGCTGTAATCGCCGCTGAAGCCGCCGAAACCTTACTGCGCTCGAGCGATGAAGATGCTCAGGACTGATTCACAAGTTCAGGAACGGGTCAGTGGCCGATTCGCTATCCGCTAGTTCGGGTTGTGCTTCGGAGGTTATTCGCAGAAATTTCTGCCAGTCTCCGAGCATGAACCTCGTCGTTTGCATGGCTGTATCGACATCGCACAGACGTTCCATGCTCACACTTGCTCGTCCTCGGCGGTCGAGTAACTCAAGGCATATCTCGACTTTCGGTTGCTTCTGCACAAGTTCTCCTTCGAGATTCTTGAGCACCTCCTGTATCAACAAATCACGCCTTCTCTCCGCTTCGCGGAGCAACGGTCCAGGTTGCCGATTGCGCACCATCATTCCTAGCCGGTCATGAAGTTCCTCGTCGATGCTATCGAGCAGGAACGTGGACAGTTCATGCGCCAGCGTCCCCTCTATGTCGGTCAGTTCGCGGGTGATGCTGAGTGGGAATCCTGTACGCGCTATCAGCACCACCATCCCTGCCAGAGGTGAGGGTAGGAAGCGGATGAGTTCGTCCTCCTTCGGGTCGTGGCTGAGTGCGTGTCTCCGGGTCTTGGCGCCCGTCAGACGATGCAGATGCCGTGCAATCACATACCCGTCGATATCACCCGCTTGACGTAGTCCCTCAGCCCACTCAAAGAACGCCACTGAATCACCGGCGGCCACCTCATCTGGAAGGTCAACCTCCTCCAACGCCGAGTGCGCCGTCGCATCCCTGACTCGCATGTCGGAGCGGTACCTTCTGAGTTGCCGGCGCTGAAGTCTTGTTTCCGCCAGCACGATGGCGCGGTGCGGAAGATGACTCGGTCTGTCATCGGAGACGATGATGTGGTTCCAGTCGCGCAGCGCGAGGCCACCGATGACCTCGAGTCCGGACTCAAGTCCCCCTTGGGCTCGCAGATCGAGTGCTGCAGCAGCGACGAGGTCGCATTCACCCGAATCGAGCATGGAGAGCGCGTCTTCGAGAATTGGAGCTTCAGAGATGGTCAATGACGAGGAATTGTCTGCCGGGATAGCTTCAGCCGCTCCGAGCACATCAGCTTGCAGCGATGTGACCGCCAGTAGGCTCAGGTCATCGTCCGGCATCCTCTCTACCTCGTATGCGGCCTTTGGCCGCAGCCACCTGTTGATATAGCCGACCCTTCTGCTGACGGGCGAACAGCATGCAGACCAACGAGACACATTCCACTCTGCTCGATGAGCGGCGGGAGATGTTCGAGGCTGCGCTCAAGAAGCACGTTGCTGACGCGGAGGCTGGTCCTTCAGGGGCAGCTATGGAGTTGTCAAAGCATGTGCTGCTAGCCGGTGGCAAGCGCTGGAGGCCCGTGCTGGTGATGCTCGCCTACGAGTTGGCTGGGGGTGAGCGCGACGAGGATATCATGCCGTTGGCGCTCGCCTTCGAACTGATTCACACCGCCACTCTTGTTCACGACGACATCAATGACAACGCCAAGCTCAGGCGGGGCGCCACCACGCTGCACGAGCGCTTCGGCAGCGTCAAGGCGGTCATCGCTGGAGACTATCTGTTCGTCGAAGGATTCGCTCTTGGAGGACGGTTCAGCCAGCGTATCGTCGGCCTGATCGCCGATTGTTGCGCTAGAATCGCTACGGCGGAACTGAAGCAACTGGAGCATGTGGGCAATCTCGGCACGACTCCCGAGGATTACTACTCCATTATCGAAGGCAAGACTGCTGGTCCGTTCTCTGCCGGCTGCGAAGCAGCCGCGGTGGTGGCCGGTGCCGACGAGCAGACCGCTGCGCGGCTTGGATCCTTTGGATTGGAGTTGGGTCTCGCCTTCCAGATAGTGGACGACCTGCTCGACCTGCTCGGGGACGAGCGCATGGGCAAGCAGCGCGGTGCGGACGTTCTCGAGGGCAAGATGACGCTCCCACTCATCCACGCACTCACCCTGTCGCATGGCGATTCCCGCCGCCGCTTGGGTGAGCTCATCTCAGAGTTCAACGATGGTGTGTGGGAGGAATTAATCGAACTCCTAGAGCGCTCGGGCAGCCTCGAATATGCTCATGTTCTGGTGAACAACCACCTCACCCGCGCTCTCGACAGCCTGCTCGCTTTCCCCGAGAGTGAACTTCGTGACGCTCTCGAATGGTTGACTCGGCAGGTGATGGAGCGCAATGAGTAGTCGGGACGTGGAACACCGGCAGGTGCTGGTGGTCGGCGCCGGCCCTGGGGGAAGCGCTACGGCGCAGAGGTTGGCAGAGCAAGGGTTGGACGTACTCGTCATCGAGCGCAGGCAGATTGTGGGCAACCCGGCACAATGTGGGGAGTGCGTCCCGCTATGGGGTGAGATGCAGGATACCTTTCCGAGCATCCGAGATGACGAGTGGCTGTACGACTACTTTCAGTGGCCTCACTGGGTGATTGCCAAGAATCTCGATTGGATGCGACTCTATGGACCATCGATGCGCGCCTACGGATTCGAACTCGACTGCGTCAGCGTCCACCGATTACAGTATGATGGACATCTGGCCGACCGCGCCATCAACGCTGGTGCCGAGATAAGGACAGGTATCGAGTTGCGCAACGTGAAGGCGCAGCCGAATCTCGATCGCGATCTCTACGTCACCAACGACGGCAAATTCTCTGCCGACTACGTCATCGACGCCACCGGGTCGCTGGCACATGTTGCCCGATTGCGGGGACAAGGTTCGCGCCCGGGGGTGCAGTTACCGACAGTCTTCTGTCAGGCGTCCGGCGAGATGCCAGATTCGTTTGACATCTTCATCGGAAGTGTTGCACCGGGGGGCTATGCATGGATAATTCCCAAAGGTGACAACATCGCCAATGTTGGTATTGGAGTCCATCACAAGCATATCGATGGGTCGCTGAAGGACCGGTTGGATGAGTTCTGCCAGAGTCTCGGTTACGAGGTGCTCTCCTGGGGTGGTGGATGGATTCCTCTTGGGGGGATGGTCAAGACTGCCGTCCACGATAACGTGCTCGCCGTGGGTGACGCTGCCGGTCTGGTGATGCCCTCCAACGGGGGTGGGATAGGTCAGGCAATCGTCTCTGGGAAAATGGCGGCCGACACAGTCGTCGCTCACCTCAAGGAGGGGACGCCGTTGGCAGCCTACGATACCACAATCAAGAGAGCGATGGGCAAGCAGCTAGCCATCAGCACGCGGACCAAGAACCTGTTCTGGACCTTCTGTCGCAACGACTGGATGACCAACGCGGCGATGCTCTTCCTAGGTGTCAACGGTCTGCGCAGGGCTGTCGATTGCCGGCG
>CAXEUS010000033.1:0-1751 GCA_963999385.1 uncultured Candidatus Poseidoniales archaeon
ACGCCCCATTATGAAGTATTTCATATGATGCAACGTATCAAATCGTTAAAATAGTCTCAAGCGGTCGTGGAATTAGTGCGGACTCAGATTAGGTTGATTAGTGAAAACGTGTCACTAGGCACCATTTTCACCAACTCTCCCCAGTGGGACACTCTCACCGTAGGTGAGAGAGTGTCCCACGGGGAGGAGCAGTGTAATTCAACAGGAAAAGTGAATATGAGGTAATCATGATGCAGGAACACCATATCTTAATTACACCCCTCTCCTATATGAGAACTCTACGTGGCCTGGAAAGCCACACCCGTTCAGGAAGAATCGAATCACCTGACGGCCCAACTGAATCCTGACAACGCAAAACGAATCGATCTGGCGCACCACCTGACGGGTGGTGTACCGCGAGCGTGTAGACGTGGCGCTTGAACGACGTCCATCCAGGTGCGATGCTTGTACAAACACAGGAGACTAGAATATGACCAAAAACACACATTGTGAAGAATGCAACAAGTCGGTCGAGCCCGAACTAGACCATGAGCGTGGCGAGAGCCATTGCCCTGTCTGCGGACTCGTGCTGACTGAGAACGAACAAGAAGAGGCGCACGCAGGTTACCTCGCTGAGGGCAGCAATTACGGCGCACGCAACCGCACAGGAGCCAACGGACAGAAGGTGATGGGTGGAACCGGCCCTAAGCGTCAGGACATGCACAAATTCGGCAAAGTAGGTGTGCGTCTCTACTACACCGAGCGTAACAACTCCAACCGCGATGAGAAGAAGCACGCGCGTGCCTTACGTGTACACGAGGCGGTGGAGTCCTACCAACTCGGTGACTACGTGAACGAGTGCGCATCGGCGGTAATCCAGGCAGGCTGGGTCGAACAGCCCGATGAGAAGGACCCAGAGATGGCGAAGAAACTCGGCAATCTACCGCGTAACGAACTCCGCTTTCTGCAGGGCAAGTCACAGGATTATCAGATGAGTGTAGCAGCAGTGGCAGTGCTGATGACGACCTCTGACCTATGCCCAGTCGAAGGATTCGACTGGAAGGCGAAGGCGAAGGAGCTTGGTCTGAAGGCGAATGATTTGCTCAAGGCGAAGAAGGCAATCAAGGGGCGTATCCGTCGCTTGATGGCCCTCAAACGATTCCACATCCTCAAGGCGGTACTGCGCGACGTACGCATGTCGACTACCTCTAACACGACATACAACACACCCGCGGGCTCCACCGACGCTGCTCTCAGCCAACGTACGCTGAACCTCGAGAACGAAGTGAAGCGCCTTGGCGAGTGGGCACGCAAGAAGATGCCCGAGCACAGCCAGACCATCGTCAATGGCGTCGAGACATACCTCAGCCGAATAGGAGAACCAGGCACCGCTACCAACTACAGCAACATGCCTCCGAGCATGCTCATCACCACGCTCGGTCGCATTGCGGTGGCGCAGACTGGCGTCTACGGCAACTACGCCAGTCTCGCCGACCACATGGGGCACTCAGACGGTGGTGCCACCAACCGCCTCGACGAACTACTGGAAGACCTCGGCCTCTTATTCGTGGATTCCACGGAGGGGGAGTGATCGGCATGTCGACGTGCATTAGTTGCGCTGAGGACGACGCGACCTCTCGTAAGTGCGGGTTGGACCTGTGCGTAGTATGTCATCCCTGGGTGGCAGCGTCGCTGCGCCGCACGAACGATATTCCGAGGTGGGGTGTAGAGATGCTCACCCACGATTCTGAGATATTGATGCGCACGCGCCA
>CAXEUS010000034.1:0-5452 GCA_963999385.1 uncultured Candidatus Poseidoniales archaeon
CAACGACCGAATCATGTAAGCTGGACGATGATTCGGATTCTTCAAGAACGCTCTCCGTATCCATCTATTTCCCTCAAGTTCATCCAAGCTCAAATAGTGATTCTGCTGCATTGCTCACCAGCATGATCAGCTGGTCAGCGAACGGCCCGAATCCGAAGGCGACAGCACCGATCATGCAGAACACAATCGCCAGTCGCAGGAACGGAGCAGGGGCGAGCGGAGCCCTGGAAGGTGGTGCTTCGAAGAACATCACCCATCCCAACCTGAGATAGTAGAACAGCGAGAGAGCGGAGTTCAGGAACACGAGCACTGCAAGCCAGAACACCCAGTGCAACGATTCTACTGCCGCCATCATACCGTCGTCGAATGTCATCGAATTATGCACGGTGGCATCGATGATTCCGCTGACCATCAGCAGCTTCGACAGGAAGCCCGCGAACGGTGGCACACCAGCGAGTGAGAGCATGAACACGAACAGAGCCAGAGCGATGATCGGGTCCCGTTTCGCAAGCCCGTGGAAGTCCTCGATGTCCGCCCCCTTGCCATCAATCTCCACCAGCCCAAGCACGAGGAACGAACCCAGTTTGAAGGTCACCAGCACGACCAGATGGAACAGCATCGCAGCGACGATTAGTTCTGCCACCACGTGCGTTCCGTAGACCGAATTGACACCGATGGCCGCAACAGCAGCCAGCAGATATCCAGCATGGGCGACCGACGAATAGGCCAACATCCGTTTCGGATTGCGGCTCGAGAGCGCGGCGAAGTTACCCCAGGTCATCGTCACTGCGGCGAGCAGTCCGACCACTCCGACCCAGAAGGCGGAGCCCTCGTCGGGCATCGCAATCGCTACTAGAATACGTAGCAGCACGACGAATCCCATCGCCTTCGATGCGGTTGCCAGCACTCCGGCGACCGGACCTGCGGCGCCTGAATATGCGTCAGGAGTGGCAAGGTGGAACGGTGCCGCGCTCACCTTGAAGCCAATCGCAACGAGCAGGAACGAGAGTCCGAATAGCGCCAACGAGTCAATCTCATTGCCCATTCCCGCCCATGCGCCCGCGAGCCCATTGACACCGGAGATTTGCAGGCTGCCGTTCCACAGATACAGCAACGAGAGACCGTAGAGACCGACTGCCGAAGAGACCGAGCCGACGATGAAATACTTCACACCGCCTTCACTGGCCGACTTTTTCTCCTTGAGGAATGAGACCATCACGTAGGATGACAACGCCGCCAACTCAAGTCCGACGAACAGCAGGAACAGGTCAGCGGCGAGTGCCACGAACGACATTCCGAATGCGGTCAGCAGCACGAGCAGGTGAAAGTCCACCTGACGGCGGTTGTCGAGTAGCATCTGGATGCGCAGCGACTCATGCGGTTCACGCAACTGCTCGGCGTGAATCAGGTTCCGCGGAGTTGCCGGGAGGCGATACCAGGCGGCGACGGCTGCGAGCATCAGCGCACCGTAGAACAGCACCTCGAGTAGCCGACTGAAACCGTCTACGCGCAGTACCAAGCCGTCATCAGGTACTCCTAGACAACTCGCGTAGGCCACGCCATCAGCTGCGATGCACCATACATTATCCACATCGAACAGTGGAGAATTGGTCTGTGAGATGAGCGCCAACGCCGCCGCGAACATCAGCGTCAGCACACTGATGATACCGGGGACTCGTGGGCTGGACGACCACCTGAAGCGTCGTCCTCCGAGGAAATATGGGAGGCGAATGTTCGTGTTCGGTATTGGCAGCCGGAAGGTAGCGCCTCCGAGGTTAGGCACGAGCATCATCAGCACCATGCCGACCACGAGTGTGAACTCGGGCAGCAGCACCTTGGCGGTGAGCGGGTCAGCGAGTAGGGAACTCATGGCGCACCCCCCATGCTGTTGAGCGCTGCGAGTAGCACATTGTCGACCAGCGTCGACGACCACCCCGACATCATATCGAAGAAGATGAACGGTAGGATACCGAGCAGCGCTGTGAGCGCCCCGAGCACGAACATTCCGACATTCTCATGCCATGTTATGTCGACCGGTTCCTCTCCATGCAGACTGTCAGGGAGTTGTCCCTCATCACCACCTTCGAAGATGGTGCGCTGCATCGTCCAAATGTAGTAGGCGCCGGTGATTATGAGCGTGAGCGCGGGCAGCAGCACCCACCAGCCGAACGTCATCCAGAATGCAATCAGTATCGCCACCTCAGCGACGAATCCGGCGAGCAGCGGCAGACCCAGACTCGCCATGGATCCGAGCATCATGTGCCCGGCCAGCCACGGTGAGTGACGGGCGATTCCACGCATCGAGCCAATCTCGAGTGTGTGGTAGTGGTGCTTGAACGCGCCCGCCACGGCGAACAGCAACGGAGAGATGACCCCGTGGGCGAGCATCATGAACAGAGCGCCAGCGATTCCAAGCGGTTGCATGGTGGCGATTCCAAGGAAGATGAGCCCCATGTGCGAGACCGATGAATAGGCGACCAGCCGCTTGAGATTGGTCTGACCAAGACAGACCCAGGCTGCATAGACCAGGCTCACCATTCCGAGTAGCAGCAGCAGCCAGGTGAAGTGTATCGTTGCCTCAGGCAGCAGCGTCACCGCGACGCGAATGAATCCGTAGGCGCCCATCTTCAGCATCACGCCGGCAAGCAGCATCGAGCCGGCCGTGGGCGCCTGCACGTGAGCATCTGGAAGCCAAGTGTGAACCGGGACTGACGGCATCTTGGCAGCGAAACCAATCAACAGAAGCAGGAAGACGAACTTCTGCATCCCGAAACCGCCGAGATAAGCCAGTGACGGATTTGTGGCCGAGGCGGTCATCAAGGTGACGTCGAAAGAGCGGCCAGTGACATTTCCGTCCCAGAGTGGAACGCTGTTGAAGAAGTAGAGAATCAGTATGCCAGCCAGCATGATGACGCTCGCCGTGAATGTGTAGATGAAGAACTTCTGAGCGGCGTAGCGACGGTCCTCGCCACCCCAGAGCAAGATGAGGAAGAACATCGGAATCAGTGTCAATTCCCAGAAGATGTAGAACACGAACAGATCTAGAGAGACGAACACACCGATGAGTGCCCCCCCCATCATCAGCAGAAGAGTGTGGAAGTATGCTCCCTTCTTCGCATTCCACTCCACCAGCATCGACACCGGAATCAGCAGGGTGGTCAGCCACACCATGGGAAGAGACAGGCCGTCCACTCCGACGTGCCACGATACCCCTATTCCCGAGATGAGCGAACATGCACCCACCTCGATCTCCCCGAACGTGCAGTTCTCGTACGCGTATTCGTTGAGGTTGAGCGAGAACCATTCGATTCCGCTGTAGGATTCGAGGAACATCAGCGTGGCGAGCACGAACAGCAGCACCGCCACCACCAACGAGAGCAGGCGGACGTTCCGGGCCAGATCCTTGCGCTGTGACGGGGGCGCAGCCCAGGCAACGAGCATCAGTGCGGCGCCGACCACTATCGGCAGTAGCACGAGCAGTGAGAGCGGGTTGCCGAACGCGGTCGTCAAATCGGTCACGTAGCCACCCCCCACATGAGCGCGGTGATGCTCAGAGTACCTACCACAGCCATCAGGATGTAATCACGGGCTGAACCAGTGGTCAGCTTGCGCACCTCACCGCTGATCGATTGGCTGCCCCATTCGATGCCCTTGATGGCACCATCGATGACTCGCTTGTCGAACCATGCGAGCGCTTTGGCGAATGGAATGACCGTGGCTGCCACCGCAGCATCGTACCACTCATCGAAAAACAGACGGCGCTGCAGTGCATCAGCCACCCCTGAATTAGCCAACTCGTCGACATCTGCCTTACCGAAGCGAGTCGACAGCGGCAGCAACCAGGCGATTCCGATGTGGGCTCTCTCACCTCTCGCCAACCGCCCACCATGAATGCGCATTGCCATTACAGGACCGAGTACGAGTGAGATTGCCACCGCCGTCCAGGTAATCAGCAGCAGGAATGTGTCAGTGGGCAGGAATGCGTGCTCGAGAGTATGGAGGATGGTCGAGACTGTACCATCATGTTTGAGTACTGAACCGAGGGATTCTCCTTCTCCAAGCCAGTGCACTGCTCCCAGCAGCGAAAGCAGGAATCCTCCCAGCAGCGAAATGACGCTGAGCACGACCAGTGGGGTCTTGATCCACGGAGTATCCTCGTGTACATGACCGGCGAACGAACTCTTCGGCTTGCCGGCGAAGGTCATCAACCACATGCGTGTCATGTAGAATCCAGTCATGCCAGCGGTCAGCAGGATGAGGAACGCCGGCAGCAGCATCCACGAGGCATCGTAGAGCGCAGTGGAGGCCCATGTCTCAGCGATGATTCCCTCCTTTGACCAGAATCCACCGATTAACGGTAGACCGATGATTGACGCCGAACCGATGGCCATCGCAGTAGCGGTGATGGGTAACTTGGACGCCAAACCACCCATGTTGCGCATATCCTGAGCATCGAAGTCGTCATCGTGATCGTCGGGATCGCTCACGTGATGATGCGCGTGATGCATCTCGTGGATGACTGAACCCGATGCCATGAACAGCATCCCTTTCGCCATCGCGTGGTTGAACAGGTGGAACATTGAGGCGCCGAAGGCGATGACTGCCGCGTGGTGGTGGTCATTGTTGAACAGCCACAGAGACACCCCGAGTCCGGTGAAGATGTATGCCAACTGGCTCATTGTGGAGTAGGCTAGCACTTTCTTGATGTCATTCTGCACGAATGCAATCAGAGCTGCCATGCAGGCGGTGATTCCTCCCACCCAGGCGATGACGATGGCCACATCCGCAAGCCCCTCGACCCCATGCCCATGTGAGGTGACGTCGAAGAACGGAACCATGCGAGCTACGAGGTAGAGTCCGGCGTTCACCATCGTGGCAGCATGGATGAGTGCTGACACCGGGGTTGGACCCTCCATGGCATCGGGTAGCCAGACGTGCAGCGGGAACTGTGCCGACTTGCCGACGGCGCCGATGAACAGCATCAGCATCGCCCATTTCAGCAGCGCAGCATCGACCGTACCGCCGATGGACGGGTCTGCGAAGATGACAGCGTAGTCCAGTGAGCCGTAGAGGTTGTAGAGAATCAGCAGCCCGACGAGCAGGAAGACATCTCCGACACGAGTGGTCAGGAACGCCTTCTTCGCCGCGTATGCCGCGCTGGGACGTTCGTAGTAGAATCCAATCAGCAGATAGGAGCAAAGTCCCATAATCTCCCAGAAGACGAACAGCCACAGGAAGGAATCAGCCAGCACCATCCCCAGCATTCCTGCGCTGAACAGCACGAATTCTGCGTAGAAGCGGTGGTTGCGGTCTTCGTTGATTGGGTCGGTGTTCATGTAACCGAGACTGAACCAACAGATGAGGAAGCACAGGAAGGAGGCTACGAACAACAGCATCAGCGATACTGAATCAACCCAGATGCCGACACCTAGTGCGGTCTCCTGTTGCATCG
>CAXEUS010000035.1:0-2172 GCA_963999385.1 uncultured Candidatus Poseidoniales archaeon
CCATCTTGTTTGGTCCGGAACGACCCTGTTGTCGCGCGATGCTACGGGCTGGACCATTCAATCGTGGGTAGAGTCGGCAACGGTAGAGGTCGACGAGTTGTCCGCTGAAGTGCTGGTGGAATTGCTCGATTCAGAATCTTGGAGTGGAAAGGCGGGCGCCTATGACCTCGCAGGCATGATGGGCGCGCATGCTAGGCTAGTATCCGGTGACGAGGTGTGCGTGCTCGGATTCGCGCTGTCAGCAGTGGAGCAGTTGGAAGCGTGGCTCGATAGCGGCGTGGGTGAAAATTGACGTACTGAACCGACCCGCAGAATCGGGAGGGTGAGGCGATGAGCGAGACACAAGCGGCGATTTCCGTGCGCGGGCTCGTGCGCGGTTACGGTTCCATAAGAGTTCTTGATGGTCTGGAGATGACTGTTGCCGCTGGCAGCATCTACGGTCTGCTCGGCCCTTCCGGGTGCGGCAAGACGACGCTGCTGAAGGTGGTACTCGGTCGCCTCATACCAGAGTCCGGCAAGGTCAGCGTGCTCGGGTCCTCCCCAGGTGAGAAGGGTTCACCAGTTCCCGGTTCGGCCGTTGGCTACAGCCCACAGGAAATTGCACTCTACGAGGATCTCACAATTGCTGAGAGCATGCTCTTCCACGGTCGCCTGCATGGCATGCCAGTTGAGCGTATCAGGGAACGTCAGGCGTGGCTCATCGACTTCCTCGACCTGCCTGAATCAACGCGCCAGGTGGGTAAGTTATCGGGTGGTCAAAAGCGGCGCGTCAGTCTCGCAGTAGCACTTCTTCACGAGCCACAGTTGCTCCTGCTAGATGAGCCGACGGTGGGCGTCGACCCAGAGTTGCGCGCTCGCCTGTGGAAGCATCTGCGCACCATCGCCGAGGGAGGGGTGTCTGTCGTCGTGACCACCCACTACATCGACGAGGCGAGCAAGGCGGACCGGGTCGGCATGATGCGTAACGGCGTCCTGCTCGCCGAGGATTCACCGGGAGCGGTGATGGCAGCACAGCAGGCCGACTCGCTCGAGGAGGCCTTCCTGTCATTGTGCAGTCGCAACACTCTGGAGGTGACTCAATGAGTCTCAACATTACTCGCGTTGGCGCCATCGCTGGGCGCAAGTTCGCGAGCCTGCGCCGCGACAAGCGCATGGTTGGCTTCATCGTCATCATGCCCGCCATCCAGATTCTGTTGTTCGGAATCGCGCTTGGCGGTACCCCGACCGGGCTCGATGTGGCGGTCATTGACGAGGGTCCCGCCCAACTCAGCACGTCGGTCCTGGCTGAGCTCAACCAGTCTGAGCCGCTGGTGCTGCACTACGACCAGACCAGTGTGGATTCAGCTCGAGGAGGGGTGGAGCAGGGAGAGTACTGGGCGATTGTTCTCATCAGGCAGGATGGGACCATAGAATTGCATCTGGACAACTCAAATCAGCAGATTTCGCAGACCATCATTATCGAGGTACGTGATGCGCTCACCGCGGTTGCGGAGGAATCAGGTGCCCAACTTCCTGTAGAGATAGCCGAGCCAATCTACGGTGATGCAGCGCCGGCGTTCATCGATTTCCTGGCTCCTGGAATCATGACGATGGTCTGCTTCATGTTCAGTCTCATTCTGACCTCGATGGCGTTCGTGGGAGAGCGCTATGACGGTACTCTCGATCGCGTGTTCGCCGCTGGGACCCGCCCTGTGGAGGTTCTGCTCGGACACCTGCTTGCATTCTCCACCATCCTTGTCGGACAGGTCACAGTGGTCATCCTGATTGCGGTGTTCGGATTCGATATCCCGGTCAACGGCTCACCCCTGCTGCTGTTCGCTGTAGGCATCTTCCTCGGACTCGCCGCTATGTGCATGGGCCTGTTCGTCTCCAGTAAAGCAAAATCTGAATTTCAGGCGATGCAACTCAACATGCCGGTCATGTTCCCTGTGATGCTGCTCTCGGGAATCCTCTGGCCCGTCGAGGCGTTGCCCACCTTCATCCAGCCACTATCGTGGGCGCTACCATCCACTTGGACTGCCGAGGCGTTCCGCTCGATTATGGTGCGCGGCTGGGGGATGAGTCACTCGAAGGTGTGGATAGCGTTCGTGTTCAACCTCGCCTTCGCCACCTTTGCGCTGATGCTCGCTGCTCGTTCCCTCAAGGCCCGAGAGTGAATCATTCTGATTCAGC
>CAXEUS010000036.1:0-2009 GCA_963999385.1 uncultured Candidatus Poseidoniales archaeon
AAACCACGCTCGCGGAACTTGTTCTGGTCTGTGTAGTGAATGCCTACTGGAACCAGCGCCGGGTCGGGAACTCCAGCCTCTCGGGAGTTGCGGATGGCGCGCAGCATGATTCGTGCCGGACCGGTCTTGATTCGCTCAGGTCGGCTACCTAGGTGCGCCATCCCTTCAGGATAGATTGCGCAGCGACCCTGATCGACGAGGATTCCGGCGAGCGTATCCAACAATCCCTCGTTGGCTGCACCACGGTCGCCCTTCGCACCATCTTCTCCTTTGTCAATCGCTCTATAGATGGGTTTCGCTCCGACTGAGCGCATCACGCTACCTAGTATGGGGTAGTTGAACAGGGTGTGCTTGGCGGCGAAGGTTAACTGCCCTGGAATGCTGGAGAACATGAACAACGGGTCGATCATCGAGCCGGGATGCCAAGCAGCGAACAACACCCCGCCATCTTCCGGTATCCATTCGTGGTCGACAATAGCATGCTCTCGGAACCAGGTATCGCACATCCCGCGGGAAATCCATCTGATGGCGCGATAGGCGCGCGGTGGGCGCGCATGACCTTCTTGCAACCACGCCATGGCCCCGCACAAGGCATCCGGCACATAGCCGAATCCCCGGACGCCTGTTCACGTTGACAACGACGTAAGCCCAAGGTTGCCGTTTCTCACTGTGTGTTCTAACCTACACAACGTTCAATTCTCCCGGCGCGCGCGAGAGGTGAGGGGACTGTGAATGAGCACGGCGAGAAATGTTGGAGTATTAGCAGTTGGAATTCTGCTCTTGGGAGTTAATCTGCTGGTATTGGGGCCGATGGCCACAGGAGCAGTACCAGGAGCAGTGGATGATGCATTCGCCACCTATCCGAAGGACAATGCGTGTGCCAATGATGACTGCAGCGAGGTGAACGAGGATTGGGCGTCCTCGGTCTCGACTCGTGATTACTATGCGTGGAATCTCTCGAATCCTGATGACGTTCTCTACGGGGACGACCCTCAGTTCGTGAAGATTGGCCCGGTAACCTATGAGATCATCACCAATCGAACCCTGCTCGATTACGATGCTGATGCAGGAACTCTGACCTATCAGGAGAAGAAATCCTACGCCTGGACTGGTGGAGTGCCCAGCACGACTCCAATCACCGGGCTGAACATCCTCTACGAGCCGCAGCGCATCGCGGCGACCGCGCTGGTAATCGATTTCGCGATGACGTTCACCAAAGCGGGATTCGCTTCTGGGATGATGGGGAACGACATGAACAACACCGGCGCCTCAATCGTCACCGCTGCTCTGGTCACAGAGGATGTAGACTCTCTAGGACTAACCGATGAATCCACCGGATGGCATGCCAAGCACGCCCAATTGGAATCATCTGTAGCTCAGGACATACTCAACACTCGGTCGACAGTAGGTGGCCAGGACATCTCTCTGACCAGCAAATGGGGTCCGATGATGTACATCTCAATCGGTAAACCTGATTGCGAAGCTGACATGCTTGGCGCCACCGCGACACTAGGGGATAACACCACTGACCGGGCCGCTCTCTACGGATACCTCGACACCAGTTCTGATCTCTCAATGTTGCAGACATGCATGCAAGATGGCTCGATATTCCTAGACCTGTTGGAGAAGTGGTACCTGAATGGAGGATATGCTCCGGCAGACATCGAACTAATCCCTCCAGAGCATGATACGAACAACACCATGATTTTCCCCGGTCTGTACACCGATGGAATCGAGTGGTCCGACCCGTCCAAGGAGGGTTCCTGGAGCGACCGCGTCAAGGCGGTATCGGGCGCGGACATCGATTCTGACGACGTCTCCGAACTGCTCTACGCAGGAGATGGCACCGGTTCTCCCAAGGGTCTACTGGCCACCAATTCGGGTGGCTCATCATTCGGCGTCTATGAGTTCCTGGGGTTGTCGAAGTCCGCCGCCATGGATTCCTACGGCCTTGATGATGCGCAGTACGATGCAATCTTTGCTTGGGCAGACGGATGGATGAGTGGTTC
>CAXEUS010000037.1:0-5170 GCA_963999385.1 uncultured Candidatus Poseidoniales archaeon
CTGTTGATATCAGCAACTTGCCAAGTTGAGGAATTAGAGGTGTCATGCGCCCACAGTTCGCGACCGGTGCTTGCATCATTTGCATCGAAGTAGATTGTATCGCCGACTAATATTGCCATGTCTAGTCCGGGGTTACTGTAGCCCCCGATGTTGATATCAGCAACTTGCCAAGTTGAGGAATTAGAGGTGTCATGCGCCCATAGTTCAATACCGGTGCTTCCGTCAGTCGCACTGAAGTAGAGTGTATCACCGACTAAAATTTCCATGCCACCAAACCCGGGCTTACCGCTGCCCCCGCTATTGATATCAGCCACTTGCCAAACAGTACCGTTGCCGTTGTAGGTCGTGGAGCCACCGCCTGAACTGCCACTGCTAGATCCAGAGCCTTGTTGAGTGGTGGTCACAATAGAAGAATTATAGTTCGTTTGTTGTCCATTGATGATATGTATATCATCGTTTGAATCGATGACCAGGGCTGTTTCATAGGCGATTCCCATTGAAGCGGCACCAGCCGAGTTGTGAGAGTATTCTGTGGTCGCCCATGTTCCTGCTGCATTCGTATGATACCGTAGTTTTCGGTGGCCCATATATTGGTCAGAGATGTGAACATCGTCATTTGAATCAGTGGCTATCGAGGTATACCGACCACACGAATTCGAACCACCTACGCCACATGTGGAGAAAGGCGTGGAGGTTTTATCCACGACCCATGTTCCCCCCACGTTATTTGCATAATACAATCTCCAATTGTTCGAGGCTTTGGCCATTGCGATATGTAAGTGATCATTTGAATCGATGGCCATGGTGATATGTTTGTAAGAATTTTGATTTTGAGGAGTACCTGGAACGACTTCAATTTCCCATGTACCGTTCTGGTTGGTTGTGTAATTTAGGCCTGCACCTGCAGCATAAGCGATGTGAACTTTGTCATTCGAATCGATTACAATATTACCCCAACCACTGACTGTATTACCACTTGTAGTGGTGTCAAGATTTGTCGTCGCCCATGTGCCGCCTACATTGGTTGTGTAACCTAATTTCCCAGTAGTAGTTCCACAATCCATGTGGTGTGCAACATGCACATCATCATTGGAATCAATCGCAATTGAAGTTCTGCAATGTGACCAAGTGGCCCATATAGAATTTATTGAAGCGATTGCAGTCGTGGACCAAGAACCACTAGAATCTGTGGCATACATGACATTTTTAGAACTCAGATTAGTATACGAAATGTGAATATTGTCGTTTGAATCGACCGCTATTGCGGTGTTCTCTCCAGTTTTGTAATTGTTCGTAGAACCATTATCAAGGGTCTGATAAGTCCAAGATCCGGATTTATCAGTGGCATAAATTAGGCCATCAGTGCTTGTGTCAAAATAGGAAATATGAATATTGTCATTGGAATCTATTGCTGCATCCAAATGCGTGAATGTTTTGTATTGAGCACTGGAATTGTGGATTGTGGTGGTTGAGCCGTTCGTGACTCCTCCAGAACTTCCCAGCCAGTTGAATGTAATTGGCGACATAGCTGTGTTGTTGGTTAGCGTCACATTTGTATAAGCAGGTGATAATGAAGGTCCCCCAACGAAAAATTGCTCCTCAAGTTCGTTGAGAACAGGGTTTTGGTCATTCATTGAATCGTTGAATCCGTACAATGAACCGGCCTGTGTCATCAGCAACATGAGGGTCGTGAGAAGGAGGGCCCTCGCCTGCGTGGGCGCGCGCATAGAATCGCCGAAATCTGAGTGAGATATATGCAAGTCGGTTCGCCTTCTTGGTGTAAGAGAGGGAAAACGCAGCCGTTCCGTTGAAGAACCATGTGCCGGTCGATGCACCATGGTCGAGGACGTCGTCATAGTAGGTGGAGCGAGAACTCCATTCTGCGAATGGCTGGGTGGCAAGCGAGGCGACGGCGAGCGAGGTGGATTGCTCGCCAGCGTAACCGCTGAGGAACTGGGCGCGATTGCCATCCGCGGAGCGCTGGAGAAGGCCGGAACAGATGCAGGCTCGGTAGACCACGTCGTGATGGGCCACGCGCTCCAGACCTCGGACCAGGCGATCTTCGGTTCGCGTCATGCCGGACTCAAGGCAGGAATTCCGGAGGAAGTGCCGATGTTGACTCTCAACCGACTGTGCGGCAGCGGCGCGCAATCAATCGTATCTGGAGCACAGATGATTATGCTCGGCGAAGCCGAGGTGGTCGTGGCTGGCGGAATGGAGAACCTGAGCCAGGCGCCCCACGTGCTGCGTGGAATGCGCGACACCTACGGGCTCGGGAGGCCACCTCGAGAAGGGGATGAACTTCCCAAGGATATGGAGGACTACCTGTTCACCAACCTCGTCGACAGCACCTGTGGCTCGTTCATGGCGCAGACCAGCGATGAGCTGTGCAAGCGCATCGGCGTGACCAGAGATGAGGCAGATGCATTCGCTGCCCTCAGCCACCAGCGCACTGAAGCCACCGTCGCCAACGGAATCTGGGCGCAGGAGATCGTCGAAGTTGACACGCCTGACGGAACAGTAGGAGCAGGTGATGAGGACCACTTCGTCCCCGGCACCACCGAGGAATCACTGTCAGGCCTGCGCACCCACTTCGGACCCGAATCACTGGTAACAGCAGGTAATGCCTCAGGAGTAGTCGATGGGGCGGCGGCAGTGGTGCTCAAATCTGCCAGCAGAGCCGAGGCCGACGGCGATTCACCACTGGCGAGAATCGTGTCTTGGGGAATAGTCGGCCTCGAGCCGGCAATCATGGCTCACGGGCCTGTCCCAGCATCCAGACAGGCACTGGACAAAGCCGGATTGGAGGCCTCTGACATCGACCGCTGGGAGATCAACGAGGCGTTCGCAGGGCAAGCTGTCGCCTGCATCAAGGACCTTGGAATCGATGTCGAGAAAGTGAACGTAAACGGCGGAGCGGTGGGAATAGGACACCCGCTCGCAGCGACGGGGACTCGTCTCACCCTAACCCTCGCACATGAACTCAAAAGGTCGGGCGGCCGCTACGGAATCGCTACCGCATGCATCGGTGGCGGACAGGGGATTGCGGTCGTAATCGAGACGATTTGACCACCTTTTCCGTTTTCTACACCGTAGGAGGGATTATCCCCCCTCAGGCTCAGCAAAGGATATGACGCACATTGAAGGAACTGGACACGCTAACAAGACGCGCAGCCTAGTCAAGACCCTATCATGGAGAACAATAGCAACCACGGACACCATCCTAATCGCCAGACTCATTACTGGAAGCTGGACGGTAGGTTTTGGCATAGCCAGTATTGAGGTAGTGACCAAGATGGTACTGTACTATCTGCACGAGCGAGGTTGGAGCCTGTCGGATTGGGGGCTTGAGGACGTCGAAGGTGCGGTCACGCCTGACCATCAACCGATTCACTAGTGTTCTGGCCTCTCCGAGAGTGAGTGGGAAAGAACGGAATCATCCTCTGGAGGGGAAGCATAGACCCTTACAGTGAGAACAACAATGAACAGTTATTCGAAAAGCAAAGTTCCGACAGAGTCATTCGTTTAGGAATTATTAATCCGAACCCGCTGATATTCTATTTTGCTGTCTCTCCCACTTCTCCGCATCTTTCCCCCAAGAGGTGACGTCCCAACTACGCTCGTGGAGGTAATAGAAAATCAGTTTCAGGCTGATGTCAAGCGCGCCCGCAGTGAGGGCCAAGTGCAACTCACTTGTCAATATCAACACAATCACTGTCGTTGTCAAGGTAGCAATCACTCGCCATGCCAGGGCTTTTAGAGCGCTGCGAATCTTGGTATCAGCCATGTACTGGGCCTCGCGATTACCGATATAATAAGATGGGTTAGAAAGGCACTATCAACCACAATAGTATGACTCAAAGCAAGTTCACGGAATCCACGAAAGAGAAGGAGGATGCCACTTTGGGTACGTCATCCAATGACGAAGAGGCATGAATTCATTCTGGCATGAACCAATGTTCCTTCTTGGGTGACAGGGGTCTGTTCATCCACAACGGTCGGCGCTCTCCCCGGGGGTGTTCCTCTCGCTCCTGCGCCCAATCGTTCCACTGTTTGTAATACTCGAAAGACTTGCTCGTGTCCACCTCGATGTCGCCGTAGTTCTCTCCCGCCTCCGGCTTGCTCAACTTCACCTTCTGTAGCCAGCAGTGCGCTCCGCTGATCGGGTCGGGTTGCACCGCGTGGGTGACGTTCTGGTGCACACCACCATCTCGCCAGAAGAGGCGACTGGTGTCAGGGTCGTCTGATTCGAACGGCTCGATTCCCGACAGGGTTCGCATGCGCCATTTTCCGTCACCCCTGTTCTCGATGTCAACCGTGTTGGTCAGCAGATGGTTGCCAGCATCCTGCTGGCGGCGCCAGCGACCGATGTGATGCGAACAGCCGACCACGCCAGGTTTGATCGACTCGGTCATCCAGATCTTGTCCACAAACCAGCCAATCTCGGTCTCGATCTTCAGCAGGTCTCCTTCTGAGACGCCAAGTTTGGCGGCGTCGAGGGGGTTGAGCCAGATGGGATTCCTGTGCGCTATCTCGACGAGCCATTTGGCGTTGGCCGAGCGTGAATGGATATGCTGGGGGAGGCGGAAGTTGGGCAGCAGACAGTACTCGTCGTCTCCGCTCAGATTTTCCGGGTGAACCTGACTCTTGACGCGATAGTGCGGGATGACGTGCTCCGGATAGCCAAACTCAGCCATCGTCGGTGAGTAGAACTCCTGTTTACCTGACGGAGTGGGGAATCCAGCCGGTCCATCTTCTCCCTCTTGCTCGTGCTTGCTGTAGGTCGATGGCTCGATGAGGAATGCTCCGTGCTTGCGCATGTAACCGAGCGCGTCCAATCCTTCTGCGGCGGCGGCTTCGGGCAATCCCGGTACCTGCTCAAACGTGTACTGGTAGTATTCGTCGACTGTGATCTTCTCACCTTCTCGATAAGGCGACATGAAGTGCTCGCGGATTCCAAGTGTGCCGTCATCGATGCGCCAGGACAACTCGATCCAGAATTCGTCCTCCTCCCACACCTCGCCGGGGTTGACCTCGTGAGTGAACTGGACCTGCTCGCCCTGTTGGCGGGCGTACTCTCTCAGCACAGGCTGACGGAATGCCACCCACTTGCCTGCTTGGGTCGCGTACGAGTTGATGTCGTGGCGCTCGGAGGCGTGGCCCATCGGCA
>CAXEUS010000038.1:0-4443 GCA_963999385.1 uncultured Candidatus Poseidoniales archaeon
GAAGGTACGCACACTCACTCCCGGTTCGGTGGCGTCCAAGCTCCCCGCAATCAGCGCGCTGACAGTGAATCCTCCGTAACGGTCTCCCGCGGGCGCCTGAGTGTTGATTGAGAATGCACCACTCGCATCCACGGTTCCATTTCCGCTCACATTCTCCAATTCGACCAGTACATCACCCGGCAGGGGGTGACTGGAGACATCAAGGAATCTCACGCTACCACTGACGCGCAACTGGTCTCCCCCCGCGACCCATTCGTCAGTGAATACCTCCGGCCCATCTTCTGTGGGCGCGGTCTCATCCCACAGGTGGAATGAGTCAATCTCCATTCGCCGCTCATGATCCGTTGTCACGCTTGAGAACCGCTCTGAGTGCAGGTTGTCGGTAGTCCCGACCTGTGCCAGCCAAGTCACATCCTGTTCGGGGGGCCAAGCCCAACTCACCTCAAGATTCCATTCCATTTGTCCGGTATCGGTATTCAATGGCTGCCACTGTCCGCTGAGGTTCGAGACAAATCCACCCGGGTCGTTCACCCAACTGGTGCTGTTGCTCAGTGAGTAGATCAATGACGGTCTATTGGAAACATCCTGTATCTGAGGGATGAGCGCCACCCAAGAGAGGTTGGCAAGTCCTTGGTAGGAGGTCACTTCTAGGCCGACCGGAAATGTGTCACCATTCGGCACAAATGTATCCGAGGGAATGGTGATTGAGCCAATCGAGGGTGGGCGGTCCCCTGTGACGATGAGCAGGTTTGATAGTTCCACGATACCGGCGCTCCCGCTGCTGACATTGACATCGATACTCACATTGCCGGTAGGGTCGGGAGTGAGATTGGATAGATGCTGATTGATTTCGGTGGCAAGGTCTCCATGCGGTGAGATGGTCACCGTTGGTGTCCAGTCGTAGCGCACATCGATGCCGTCAAGCACCAATGTCGCGTTTCCGCTCACGTTCAACGGAATATCAACGAACTCGTTACCCCAACTATCTGTGAAGGTGGGTGTGGCATTGGCAAGCAAGGAGTTGATGGATTGTGATAGATTGGGTGTGGTCGACCCATTGCTGAGATTGCCGGCATGACTCCATTCCATGTTCCCGTCATCACCAAAATCCAATCCTGCGGTGACGTCATCACTTCCTTCGAACACCACCACCAGACGAGGTCCGTAACTGGAGTTGGTTCTGCTGGTGATTGTCAGATCGGAGCCGTATGGCTTGTTCGTGTTTTCATTTCCTACGAGCAGTACACCTTGATTCACGACAGTTCCATTGGCCCATCCTTGTACCAAATCGGTTAGGGATTGCGAATTGAATGTGAGCCAATTTTGTTTGAGATTTGCAGGACTATCTGTGACGCTGGCAACCGAAGAACCCCTGTCGGCGGAACTGGATGCTCCTGCAGTAGTCCAATTGTAATCGGTACCTGTCACGTTGTCAATCGCATTATTCCATGTGACCCCTGGACCCTGTTGCACGGGTGCCACATACTCCAAACCCTCAATCCAGTCTTTCAGCAATGGATGGACTCGATAGGCATACTGTGAAGCAACAGGTTGGCCTGTGTTGGCGTTATTTGCGACATTATCTACCCAAAATGAGAGGTTGGCATCGAGTACAGTTGCACCCGGAAGTTGTGAGAGATTGAACCAGTAAACAGACCGATAGATATGCCAATTCGACCACACCGTTTTCCCGGTTCGAGTGGCGGTGTAATTACCGAAGTTGCAGTCTTTGAGTGTCATATTTCCCCAAGTTGGATTTGGATTATCCATGAGGGAGTCCCTTACATCATTACCAGAAAGCGTCATCTCACTCAGAGTTGAGATGTTGACCGTTGCCGAGGAGATAGTGGCATTGAGTGGTAAGCGGAGAGAATATGCTGAATTGTATCCACTTGAGAGGTTGATTCCAACTCTATCCCATCCGTTGGAGAATTCGTCGACGTGACCGAATGATCCGTTTCCCGGACCACCGAAGTACCACTCGAGGTCTCCGTCATCTCCAACATCTATTCCGATGGTATCTGAACTGCTTCCCAGTAGCCCCGGCCATCCGCGCACATCGAAAGCGGCCGATGCGACCACCGAACTAGCACCGAGGGTGATGTTGGTGCTGGTGTCATTCCCTGCGGAGCTGAAGGTGATGTTCACTGACCCAGGGAAACCGGTGTTGCCGAAATGCGTCACCTGTCCAGCAGCAGTAGTGCCAACCAGTGTGTATGGAAGAGCCGGAATGGACAGGAGCATGAGGAGAGTCAGCAAGATGGCTCTCGCTCTCATGATTCCAAACACTAGCACTCCAGCAAAGAGGTTGGGGTGTTGTGTCTGACCAACGTGTGTCTAGTCTCGATTAGGCGCCGAGGGAGAGATTTGAACTCTCGCGGGACGAGCCCACATGATTTCCAGTCATGCGCGATACCAGGCTATGCGACCTCGGCTTCAGCGGCCCATCCACACACTAGCCTTGATGCTGCCGATGTATGAAGTAGCCGAGACGTCCAGCGTTCTGATACATGGACACGATTAAGTCGAATTCGCCGCTCGCCGACCTCGTTGCCACTGTGGCTTAGGGGTATAGCGACGCCTTGGTAAGGCGTAGATCGCGAGTTCAAATCTCGCCAGTGGCTCCATACATCAGGCGCTCGCGCGCTCGCTCGCACGCCTGCGTGAGGTTCAATAGCGAATGTCACGCAGCAGATATACCGGAGAGACAGCGATGGAGGCATCACGTCGAAGCCGTATTATCGCCATAGGCATCCTCTCGCTGATGCTCGCTTCTCCACTCGCCGCCGCCGACTACTCTCATTGGTCAGGGCCCGGGGCGGTCGGATCTTCTGGCGGCGCAGTCACAGTTGATGGCTGGGATGTGCCGGGCAACGGGACCATTCTCGACAGTTGGATGTTAGTCGGAGAAGATGCGATGCCAAGTCTAGGAAACGGCTCTTCATGGGATGACTCTACGGCTGGTGCGAACTTCACTTCAGGGACATTCACCAGAACCACCGCACAACACTTTGGCAACATGTTGTCGCTGAGTCCGAACGGGTCCTATGGCAACGTCGATTCGTTCAACAGCGCCCCCTCCTACCAACTCGCCGCGGGAATGACAGGGGGCGGCACGGGAGTTGCTTGGACCCCCTCTGCTCTGAATTATTCAGGTACGCCTGCCCCTAATGGTGGCAATACAGTAGCCAACGGAACGATTCCCGCGAATGCGACTGAAGGCGGCCTGGTCGTTGGAACCAATCCGAACGGTGGCGTGCCAGTCGGGAGCGATGCGTGGCTGACTGGGACGGCATTCACACTCCCGTCTCCAATTAGCAACTTCACCTTCGAGTTCGACCACTGGTACCATGTCCACACCCCAAGCAATGTCAATGGCGACATGGACGGGGTTTGGCTGGAATACAAACTAGACAACGGATCCTGGACATGGCTTGAGCCCGAGTCTGGATACAACAACACGATTTCACCGAACGCTACTGTTCCATCTGGCGCAAACCAGAGCGGCAACGGTAGTCATGGGTTCCCGGTATGGGCTAAGACCACCTATTCAGGTTGGGAGCACTCTGTGTTCGAACTGGACAATCTGACCGGAATCAACAACGCGACGAACATCAACTTTCGCTTCCGAATCTGGACGGACCAGAACAGCACCGTCAGGCCGGGGTGGTTCATCGACAACATCACGGCCCAGAATATCGGCGCTGGAATGGGATACTGGCACCACGGGTGCTACGGCACGTCCAGCACAACAGGCACTTGCCTGTACTCCAACAACGCCATCGGAGCCCTCCAACTCAACCAACCAATCAACATGTCTGGGGTCGCTGGCAACTCGATACTTCGCACTAGATTGGAATGGGACCTTGAGGGTTCAGGATGGGACAACTTCTGTGTCGAGCTCTCTCTGAACAATAACACCTGGTCGGACATCTCCAGCACTGGCAGCGGCACCACCACCGCCTGCCGTAGCCGCGCGGGAGCGATTCCCGGAAGCGGCTACACCATCGGTGGCACGACCTATGGGGACGAGACCAACGGATTTGTCAATCTGGACCTGTCCATCCCCGCGACCTTCCAAAACCAGTCTGCAGTATATCTGCGCTACCGTGTTGACACCGACAGTTCAGTCCAGTATGGTGGTACGCCGGATTCTCAGGAGGGGCTAACCTTGGATCGCATACAGGTGCTTTCGGGTGCTGCGAACAACTCGACCGTCTATTTCGATGACCAGTTGACCAGTTCCTCAACTGCCTTCCACTATGGGATTGGCACACTGATTGAGGACTGGGTATATCTCATCATAGGACAAGGAGGTCTGCTTGAGACATACGGATTTGAGGATTCTCCATCATTCCCCCCGGGTGGCTGGACGGTCGGTAACACTGGAAATGGGGATGTCTGGGAGTACGGATTCGTGAGCAATGCTAACGGGGCTGGACC
>CAXEUS010000039.1:0-4490 GCA_963999385.1 uncultured Candidatus Poseidoniales archaeon
AGCGAAGCATACCCGCCCAACCGAAGCCAGGAATGGCGGTGGCGAACAAGGGAAAAAGAGCCAGAACCAGGATGCCGTTGCGCCGCCACCAGTCAGTCCTGTCAAGGCATCTGGTGTGGTCTTCAGCGAGATCGGCGACGAAATACGCTATCAACAGGAGATCGATGAACGAGAGCAGCCTCCAGCGCTCGGGATTGGAGGACAACAGCGATGATTCCGTGTCGTAGACGATGATGGTCAGCGATACCAACGTAAGCGACAGCAGGGCGATGTCATTCGCCCACTTGGGGCGCTCCAAGGTAGTGTACCTCGAGCTCTGCTCGTCTTCACCCATCCACGCGTCTCTCGAACGATGACCCTTTCAGCGTTCGGGACGTACACAGGCTCACGCGCCCGGTTCGCGCGCGCGGTGGCGAGAGCCGTATTTCAGACAGGAATACAACGAACACGCTTGCTATGTTCAGAGAGCAAGGTGTCAGAAGATATCGTCATCATCGGCACCTTTGGCAGCCGACTTCTTCGACTTCGACGCAGCAGCCTTCTTCGACTTCGACGCAGCAGCCTTCTCTGGCTTCTTCTTGGATTTACTTTCAGCTTTATCCGGTTTCTTCGTATCCTTCTTGGATTTACTTTCAGCTTTAGCCGATTTCTTAGAATCCTTCGATTCCTTCTCAGAAGCGATGCGCTTCTCCTTCTCTGCCTTAGTGCGCGCCGCCAACTCTGCTGGGTCTTGCCCCAAATTCAGGGCCAGTTTGATGTTACGCTCATCGCGCGCCTTCTTCTCCAACAACCTATGCTTCGCTCGGTCGTACTGCTGAAGCATGAACATGGCGTCGTGCTCGAGCAGAGGCGAATCGGAGATGATGGTCACATCGAGCCAGTCGCCCTCCTCGGCGAGGAACTCGGCGAGTGGCTCAAACTTCAGATCGGACTTCTTGATCTGCGTGTAGTGCAGCGCATTGCCCATTCGGTGTTCGACGCCTGAAAAATGACAGAAGAACGTCTTGCCACCTAGCCTCTCGCGCACCATATCAAACAGCTCACCGAAGTCCTCACTAGTCCGCAGTCTCCCATGACCGCGTGCGTGTATGTGTCCCAAATTCAACACGGGAACGGTGCCATCGACGTGATTGCACACCTCGAGCACCTCGTCAAGCGTGCCCCACAGTTCCTGGCGACCGCTCGTCTCGACGCCGACCAGAGCCGGCTTATTTTCCTGCAGCCATGGGAATGCAATGTGTTCTTCATCCTTAGTCTCGTCACCCCATAACTCCCGCACCCTATCGACCACTCCAGAGAACACGTTGGCCACCTGCTCATTGGATTCGGCCCCCCGCGGGGAGTTACCATACGGGCCAACGTGGAAGGTGATGTGGCGTGCGTTGATCACCTTGGCAGCCTGAATCGCAGCCTCCATCTTAGAGAGAGTACGATTACGTTCCCTGCGATTACCAAGAATCTCTGCGTAGTACGGCCCGTGCAGATTCATCTCGAACTCAGTTTTCCATGACAGGATGCCTGCCTGCCAGTACTGGTCAAAGTGCTGCGGCTGAACAGTTCTGACTGTCTGAATCTCCATCGTCTCCAGCCCTAGAGCAGTGATGTCATCCATCCCTTCGACGATGGTTCTGCCCTTGCACGAGAGTGGTACTCCGGCGGGTCCGAGTTTCAAAGGCATGTCACTTCCCCCCTCCGGCCTCCCGGCCGAATGGCTGTCTCTTGATAATGATGCGCCGTAGCACTCTCCTGTTGCTTCTGCCAATTCATTTCGTTCGCGCCCTGATGTTTAGTGTACCTCGACCCATCTTAATGCGACGGTTGTTCCTTCTCAAAAATGAAGTCTGAAATCGATAACGTCAGAGCAGGACGCCATTTTTCCTGCTCGTTCGCAATCTATCCCCACGGTGCGAAGCATTGAGAACGGCGGCTCGGTCGGCTGGCCATGCCTGAATCGGCTATCGATGCAGCGGTCGCCGCCTTCGCCGCCGGGGAGCCCGTGCTCCTGTTCGACTCCGCCTTCCGAGAGCAGGAGACAGACCTGCTGTGGCCCGCCGCCGCCGCCACTCCAGAGGTGATGCGTCAACTTCGCCAAGACTGCGGTGGACTGCTGTTCCTCGCCATTGGGGAGGAGATTGGGGAGTTGTTCGGACTGCCATTCCTACAGGACCTGCACACGAATCCGAATCTGGTGGCTTCACATCCTGTGCTCGGAACCTTGGTCACCGACGATCTGCGCTACGACAGCCGCTCGGCGTTCACTCTCTCACTCAACCACAGGCGTACCTACACTGGAATCACCGACCGCGACCGTGCGCTCACCACCTGTCGTTTCGCCGAGCTGACCGAGGAACTACTCACCGCTGGCGCCGACCAGCAGCAAGCAATAGCCGCGCTGGGAGCCGAATACCGAACTCCTGGGCACATCCCAGTATGTCGAGAATCTCCTGGCGGGTTCAAGACTCGACAGGGTCACACCGAGTTGGCGGTGGCTATCACCAGACTCGCCGGCGGTGTTGCATGCACCATCGGTGCCGAGATGCTGCAACAGGACGGAGATGGAGCGCTTCCGGTCGAGGATGCGCGCGCTTACGGCGAACGGCATGGGATTCCATTCGTTACCGGAGCGGATCTGCTGGCCGCATTAGGGGACGAATGAGCAGTCAGGCAGCGTGCGCGAGGTTATCAGCGACGGAACGATTCGAGGCAGTGAGTGACATGGCGCGGGTGATGGCAGTAGGGGTGTTCGACCTGCTTCACGCAGGCCACCTGCACTATCTTGAGCAGGCGAAGGCGCTGGGTGACCATCTGACCGTGGTCGTGGCGCATGATGACACTGTGCGCAAGCGCAAGCACGAGCCGGTTACGGGTATGGAACTGCGTCAACGTATGGTCGCCGGCCTGAAACCCGTCGATGAAGCGCTCATCGGCTCTCCTCCTTCTCAGCCAATCTTCGATATCGTCGAGATAGTGAATCCGGACATCATCGCTCTGGGATACGACCAGGAACACGCAGAGACCTGGATTCGCAACGAACTCGACTCCCGAGGCCACACGGAAATCTCCGTGGTGCGCGTGGAAGGGCTATCGGACGACCTAGATGGCACGCGCAAAATCATCGCGCGCGTCATCGACCTCTGGTCAGAGGAACAACGGCTTGATGAAGTGAAATTGGAGGATTGAATCATGTTCACTGGAATCGTCCAAGGTGTTGCCACCATTGAGCAGAGCGAGCAGCGCGGCGACGTGCTCACCATCACCGCCAACCTCCATGATGGCCTCGCCGATGGGCTGGCCGAAGGAGCCAGCGTCGCGCTCGACGGCGTATGCCTGACCGCAACAACCGTTCACGACGAGCATGTCACCTTCGACCTCATCGAGGAGACGCTCGCTTGCACCACTCTGGCTGACTGTGCGCCCGGAAGTCGTCTGAACGTCGAGCGTGCGATGAAGTTCGGTGACGAGATTGGCGGCCACCTTGTCGCAGGGCACGTGAGCAGCACAGCGACCATCGAGAGAATCAACGAGGGAGAGAACGGAAAGACGCTGTCCTTCAATTCAACCCCCGCGCACGTTCAGAACATCCTCCCCAAGGGATTCATCGCCATCGATGGAATCAGCCTCACGGTGGGCGAAGTCGACCACGCCAACTCATCATTCGAAGTGCACCTCATTCCGGAGACACTGCGCATCACGACCATCGCCGACAAACAGGTGGGCGATCAAGTCAATATCGAACTGGACCCGATGACCGTAGCCGCCATCGAAGGTGCGAAGAGAGCGGTCGAAGCTGGCAGGGCCGAGTGAACGGAGGAATGGAAGTGTCTGGACGCATCGCTATCGTCTGCGGAGAGTTCCACCGTGACGAAGTGGAACAGATGCTTGAGTTCGCGCAAGCGGAAGCCACCGCCAACGGACTCGAAGTCACCCAAGTGGTCTGGGTTCCTGGCAGCATGGAGTCTCCACTCGCCCTGCAGAGGCTGCTGGAGGACTGGGAGATTGACGCTGCGATAGTACTGGGAATCATCGAGAAGGGTGAGACCGGTCACGGTGCGACGATGGGCTATGCCGTCACCGACGCAGTGATTCGCCTGCAACTCGAAACCGGCAAACCGATTGGATTGGGAATTATTGGTCCGGGAGCGGAGCCCGAACACATCGCACCACGTATCGAACCGCACGCACGCAACGCGGTCGCGGCCGTCGCGCGCATGCTCGAGTGATGTTCGATTCCCGTCAAACTTGATGGCCCCCTCCCCCTGACAGGTTCGTGGCCAACCCGCGGATCGAAGTAGTGGCACAAGGGAATTTGATTGATGTACTATCAATCCTCCATCCTGAAGCAAAGAAAAATTCACTACGGAGAATGATTGAACATGGACGTGTACGTATAGATGGGAACAGGGCGACTCGTGCCAAGGAAATTGTTTCCATCGGATCAATCGTAGAAACACTCTCCCGTTCTGAGGGCGATAGCCCTGCCTGGAAAAAAG
>CAXEUS010000040.1:0-3191 GCA_963999385.1 uncultured Candidatus Poseidoniales archaeon
ATCCGTACGTAACCACTCCAGTGAGTGAGTTCCGGATTCCATGGTCCTGCCTAGGCAGTCCAACAGAGGATGTACGATGGATCGCTATGGTTCAGTGGCATTCCCCATTCGGCCAAGATGGACAAGTTGCTGGTGTGTTCCCAGAACAGCCATTCAACCCGACAACGACCTCCGGTCAGACCTTCGGTGTGTTCGGTAACTTCAACCTCGTTGGAGGCGACCTCGATGATGGTACACTGGATGACCACCTGCTACTGTTCCGAACCTACGTAGGCACAGGCACAGCGCCAGGTGATCCTCACGCATACCAGATTTTGGTCAAGGTCCGCAACGCGGAAGGCGACTACTGGGACTGGGATGACTCAGTTGCACCACTCGTGATGACTTCGAACCAGGATATCACAATCGATATCATGCGTGCGAAGCCAATCATCGAGAATTTGGTCGATGTATCATACGATGAGGATTCGGGATCGCATACGATATCGCTGACCGACAAGGCCGCCGACTATCAGGATGCAGCCTCGGGTCTGGTGTGGACTGTGACCGATTCATCGTCGAATACGCACAGTTACCCAACACCGTTTGACTACACCCTGACGGGTCAGTCGCTGGGCCTCGACACGCTCGAGAACCAGTTCGGTGGCCACCGTCTGCAACTGACAGTGACAGACAGTCACGGTCTCAGTGCAACGCAGTCGATGGGAGTCGGTATCTGGAACGTCAACGACGCACCAGTGATCTGCAACACGAACCGCTTTGACTGCATGCCAGTCTTCTACGATGACGGTGACGGCAACCTGAACGTCCACGATGAGAACTTCAACGGTCTCATCACCAAGGAACTCGGTGACACGTCTAACGCAACTCGCTCGTACATCGTCGACATGGCGAACGAGCAGTCGCAGACGGACTGGAACAATGAGGCAGTACCACAAGTATACACGTGGACTGAAGATGAGGGCTCTTGTACGCCATTCGCTTCAGACATCACGGTGAACGTGCTGACGATTGCGGAGAACACCGCAAACGAGGCTGGTGGAAACTGTGACATTGTACTGGACCTATCTGACGGCGCTTCGGCGAACGCGGATGCGGTCTCGTCCACGGTGAACTTCATTGTGAACCCGGTCAACGACCAGCCTGTCATCATGGACTTCGATGCAGCGAACAGCATCTACGTCGAGACGACCAACGGCTCACTCCAGCTTGACTGGTTCTGGGACGTCATGGAAGACGACGAGGACGCTAGCAACTTGACTTGGGATCTGAGTCGGCTTATGTCCGACAACGACCACCCTGTCGACCAGTTGTCATGGTCTGTTGAAGAGACCTCACTGTGTGCTTACGAGAACTACTTCTCGATTACAGTGGACAACGACGCAGACACGCTAGCGATTGACCTCATCGACGATGCAGCAACCGATGCTCCAACTTCGGAGATCGACTTCCTGCAGGACGCTGACAACAACGGCGTCTCTGATGGCGGTGTACACCAGATGCAGCCTGCAAGTGGTGTGTACTGTACGGTCTATCTATGGTTGAACGACACGGCTGACGCGCCAAGTCACATTGACTACGCGCAGAGCCCATCCGGTGTCTACGAGCAGCGCAGTATCCGTGAGACAGTTTACATCCGTGTGATCAACACGCAAGAGGCACGTCCGGACTACAACTTCGGAACAGAGCCTGGATACAACTGGTTGAACATTGAGGCTGTCCTACCTGGCACACGCGTGCCTGTGGACATCGACATCACCAACACTGGTGATGACCAGAGCCTCTACAACTACGGCCACGATGTGCAGGTCCGCTTCTACGTGGACGACAACCCCACACTGATTCAGGACCAGGTCACTCTGAGCTGGGACGCAGGTGAGGTGCCAAACGTTGGCGAGACCGTGACCATCCGTGGACACGTGACGCTGAACAACCCGTCGGAGTACGTGCGAACCTTCCTTGAAGTGCGCACAATCAACCCGCACACCGATGACTACATCGACAACTCGATCCGCCGACCAGCGCTTGAGGAGTTGAACTGGGATAACAACAACGTCACAACGGACGACACGGCAGATGGCCTACCACAGATGGTGCGCCTACGCCCAGCAACCTCGGTTGCTAGCTTCGCTCCGGGCCTCATGGCTGTGAGTCTGGTGGGTGCCTTCGTCGGCGCTCTCCTCATGGGCTCGCGCCGAGAGGAAGATGAAGAGGAACTCATGGAGTCCCTCTCGAGTGATGATGAGGCAGTCAGCCCGGTCATCGCAACGATTCTACTCGTTGCGATCACCGTGGTCCTGTCCGGTGTAATCTATGTCTGGGCACAGAGCCTAGCCTCGGATTCCACAGGAAAGTCGACGCCACGTTTGACCTTTGATTCATCGGCAATGTTCGAACACACAGGTGACCAAACGCTTTGGAACTGGAAGATCAACGTCGTCAGCCACGACAACGAACTCGCTGCTCAGGCAGTCTACGTAATCGTGATTTGGACTGATGATGATGGCACAGCTCACAATGAGCGTGTCAATATGGCAGATCCAGATGGCGTGTATGGGTTCGTTCCCAGCAACAGCCCATCGTTGGTAACCTACAAGGATTCGATCAACTGTAACGTGGATTGTTCAGCCGGATTCGGTGCAAACGACATTATTCACATCCGCATGGTGGACCCCGCCTCAGGGGACCCCATCCAGGATGCACAGGTTACACTGCAGTACGCACCAGCTGGTGGCACTGCAGTCATCCTGATGACGTTTGCAGCACAGTACAACCCGCCTAGTTTGAAGGCAACGTACTGAGCGTAACGAGAGAACCACAGGGGCCACCCGAACGGTGGCAGAGTGGGGCGCCTTCGGGCGCCCCCTCTGAGCCCCCACTCCGCTTGGCGGAGTGGGGTCTTCGCTCCCATTCATTCTTGACCGGGCACCCGTTCGTCGGTGTATTCAGGTGTTAGCATGTCAATCAAGGCCGTTTGTTTCGATTGCGATGGCGTGTTGGTTGACACGATTTCTTCTTGGCGAATCATCCACGATCACTTCGGTACGAACAGTGGAGAAATGCTGGATCGCTTCCTTCGAGGTGAAGTGAGTGACGAAGAATTCATGGGCGATGATATTCGTCTCTGGAAGAGTGTTCAATCCCAGATTCACCGTGACGAATTGATGCGCTGTTTCCAGGGTATCAATCTG
>CAXEUS010000041.1:0-4302 GCA_963999385.1 uncultured Candidatus Poseidoniales archaeon
AGCCAGATGACCGACTCGCGCTACGAGAGAATATCGCTGACGTGTGCGGTCGCCGGCTTCGATCGCCCGTTGGCGGGCAGCACCTCATGGCGTGTGCACACCGGTTGGGAGGCTGCGTTCGCCGATATCAGCCGCGGCAAGCCGAAAACACAGCCGCCATCATTCGATACCAGTGTAGGGGCACAACTCTCTCTTGATGACATCGATGACAATCCCGAACTCATCGAGGATGAGACAAAGCCTCCCCGGCGATTCCGTCAACACACTCTCGTGGCAGAGATGAAGGAACGGGGTATAGGAAGGCCGTCGACCTACGCCACCACGATGTCCAAATTGATTGATCGAGATTACATCAGTGTCTCAAACGGGTCACTCGTCCCTACAGAATCCGGGAGAATACTGTGGGTAGATGTGGCAACGATGTACAGCGAAACTGCCAACGGCGACGGGGAAAATGTGGCATTCTTGTTCTCCGCTGAATTCACTTCAGACATGGAGGGTCGCCTTGACCTCGTAGAGGATGGTGGACGCACAGCTCCTTCTGTGTGGCACGGTTTCGTGGCCCACTTCAAGCAACTGCATGGTTTGGCTTTGGAGAAGAAGCGGGACAAGCCAACACCCAATCAACTGCGTAAATTCCGCCAAGTGGTCAGTAGACGCACTGAGGAGGAGGTGAGCGAACTTCTCGGTGGAAGGGATGTAGAGGAGTTGAATGGCGCCGAAATCAGCAGCCTCATCGGACAGGAACTTGAGAAGGGTTCGCCACCGGCGACTGAGAAACAGACGAAATACGTGCTTGCCTTGTGCGAGCAGCTTGAGGTCGATATCATCGAAGCGCTGGCGATGGTCGAACAAGCGGACATCGACGAGCTCACGATGGAAACAGCGAGCGACTTGATTACAAAACTGCGCGCCATCCAAGACGAACGCCCCAGGCCCGCCAGTCCGAAGCAACTCAAACTCATCGAGAGGGAAGTTGGGAAGGCCGAATTGAGTGAGCAGGAGGCGTGCGCCCTGGTTGAGGTGAACGCATACGACGAATTGGGCGGTGGGCGAGATGGGTCCGCCAGTCAGTTGATTTCCACCCTGTTGAAGCGCAACAACCCCGGGGGACGCAAGGGGCGTCGTCGCAAGCGTTAGCCTCTTCATCAATCCCCTGAGCGTACCACGCACCGAAAACTGTGATATCGCTGGCGCACCGCGCACACATTCGATGAGTTCTGATGTAGACCCCGTTTGGGACGTGGTTATCGTTGGCGCTGGGCCCGTTGGTGGCTATCTCGGGCGTCAGTTGGCTCATCAGGGTCTGAGTGTGCTGTTGCTCGAGGAGCACCGGGAATTAGGTCGCCCCTTCCAGTGTGCGGGATTGGTTACTCCCGACGCGATGGAGCGCGTGGGGCTAGAGAGTACCATTCTTTCTTCGGTCTGGGGTGCACGCATCAACAGCCCGAGAGGGCGATGCGTAGAGGTGGGAACCCCCGACCGCATCCGTACTCACGTCGTCTGCCGCAAATTGTTCGATGAGGCGTGTGTGCGTCAGGCGCTAGACGCCGGTGCAGATTTGTGGCTGCGCTCTCGACCAGTTTCAGCACAGGTCACAGAGGACGGAGTCAACTTGGACGTGGACCGTGCAGGTGAGATCCATTCGATTCGCTGTAAACTGCTGTGCGGTGCCGATGGAGCGCATTCATGGGTACGCCGTACCTTCCGCATGGGACGTCCTAAGGAGACGATGATTGGCTTCCAGATTGAGCTGACGGGATTTGATGGATACGAGGACCGATTGGAGATGTTCACCGGACATGAGGTGGCTCCAGGGCTGTTTGCTTGGGTGATCCCCTCCGGTCGTGGATGGAGAGTCGGCGTATGGTCCCGTCCTGAGGACCTCAACGGCCGCAGTTGCGAAGATTTGGTAGAACGCCTGCGCACCCATCCTCTGTGGAAACACCGCTTCGAAGGCTCTCGCGAGGTCGCCCGCTATTGCGGCCCGCTCCCTTGCGGCATGGTTGCCAAGCCGCTTCGTGCCAGACTCGCCCTGTTCGGTGATGCTGCTGGTCTGTGCAAACCTACTACGGGTGGTGGTATCGGACCCGGATTCGATCAAGTTGATTTGCTCAGTGTCAAACTTGCAACCGCAGTGAAACAGGATCAACTGGGAGATGCTTCGATGCAACGCATTGCCAAGTCGCTCAAAGCGATGCGTAAAGATCAGGAACGAGCTAGAATTCTACGTGATCTCTTCCTAACACAATCAGACGACGATGAACTGGAACGGACATTCACCACCTTCTGTAAGCCAGATACGATTCGTTTGATCAATAAAGTGGGTGACATCGAGAGACCAGTGCCGCTCGGTCTTCGCCTGCTCAAGGACGTCCCTGAGTTCCGCAGCATGGCTGCTCGGGCTACTTGGGCGCTGCTGCGTGGGTGATTCCATGACTTCATCCTCACGCTGGGTGCGCCTGCGACTGCGATTCCCTCCATTCGATGCTAGCGCACATGACCCCGCGCAGATGCCGGTGGCCGAGGTGAGTTGGCCCGATGACCTTGATACCCCCACTCCTCCATTGCATCTCGGTGAAGATTCAGGTTGGTTCATCCATCGTCAGGTAGTCGAATCCGAGCCCGCGGAGGGAGTACATCTCAGCGATGGCCCACAAGATGAGGATGAGGGTCAGCCGAGACAGAGCATCAGATCTGGATGGTGTCTCTCCCCTCACCCGTTACACAAGACGGCACGCTCCCTCATCCCGTGGGGTGTGCTTCTGTTGATACTCGGAATTGTGATACACGTTCTAGAACCGGTTCTGCTGCGCTGGGGTGTGATGTCAGATTCATTAGCAGCCAGTGTGAAAATCGGTATGCTCGACTACCCATTGCTGTTTGTCGCTGCAGCACCTCTCGTCATTGTACCACTGTTGATTCGCATCATCGCCAATGTCATTGACGTTCGCTGGCAGCATGAATTCGCTAAAGACACCCCAACACCCCTAGAAATCGAAATTGGCCCAGCTTGTTCTGACCAGCAGGTCTCTGTCACCGTTACCGCCGACGAGTCAGTCAGCGCCACCTCCATCGGCGCCTGGGTCCGGGTGGGTTTGCTGACTCCGCACCATGACGCGTTGCTTGCCGCCTACGGTAGAGATGCCGACGCACGACCGCCCCCTGGTTTGTCCACTCCATTACCCGGGGCGTGGTTGTCTCGAAAGGAGGATGTCACGGGCGTGGGAGAATCCACGCCGATGGTGCTCGGGAGCGGTCCAGCACGTCTGTTTGCTGAACCGATGAGGATACACGTAGACGGGGAGCGAGAGCAGATTGAATCAGGTATCGAGACGCATCTAGCACCTCCTTCTGGCCCGTGGCCGGGCAGCGAGTATGGTCCACTGGTCAACGTACACTGGGAGTTGGTGCTGCACATCGAGCGCAACGGGTCCCGCCCCCTCTACTGGCTGGAACCATTACAGGTGGACGACGCAGAATCAGGTCATCACGTCCCTGTTCTGACCAGCGAGAGTGACAGGCTAGAGGCCGCTACAGCCACCGACAGCAAACGTCAATCTTGATGACGTAACACACACTCGATGGAATGTGAGCGGACACAAGGCAAACTCAGCGGCCTTACTGGTGCTGCTGCTGCTGGCATCGGGGTGCCTTGGATTGTTCGAGGAAGAGGTGGTGGATGTAGAGCCCGTCATTGACGAGCCCCCGACACTCGTATTCGAGGGAGTCGAGGACATCGACTTCGGTGAAACAGCCCTGATTGCTGGGGTGGTGAAGGATGAGAATCCATCCGAAGTGGAAGTGACAATCATCATTTCAATTCCGTGGGGCACAATCCATGTTGACCCTGACGAGGAAGGAAACTGGGAGTTCCGCTCATCTGACCTCAACTCCGGAATTTACTTCGCTAACGTGACCGCGAAAGACTCTGCAGGCCAGCAGAGCTCGATGATCAGTCACAGTTTCACAGTTAATCCTCCAGTTGAATCGGACGTCATCCTGAGCATGGGTAACACAGAGGTATTGTTCGAACCGGACTCCATGGCCACGGCCTTGGGCCAAGTGGTGCATTCCAATCTGGACAGTTGCATAGTCACCGTAACCGATGAGGAAGGTGCGATACAACCGTTGGGCCTAGATATGGAATCAGGCACATTCTTGCTGCGCATAGACATGCTGGGGAGGGATGAGAGCAGTCTCGTCCGAACTATCAGCGCCACCTGCGGCAGGTGGACCATCTCGCAAGCGAGTGAGACGGTTCACTTCACACGGACTGGAGAGACAATCGCAGACGCGGAT
>CAXEUS010000042.1:0-3294 GCA_963999385.1 uncultured Candidatus Poseidoniales archaeon
GATGCAATCACAGGAGGTGATGTGAGTGCCCCATCCATGGCCAGATATCCGATGATGTGGAAGGCCGAATTCCCCCCCTATCACAAGATTCTGCGTGGAAAGAAGGCTCTCTATGACCTGTCGGATGACGAGCTATCCTTGATGGCACAATGCTTCCCAGGGGAGATGAACAATATGGGTGTCAGCGGTAAGGGTAAGATTGTTCTTCGCCTGCTGTTCAGACGTCCCTCTCTATACTTCAAACACATCGTTGCGGCCATGCTCGCGTTCGGATATAGTCGCGCCAAACACTACGGCTGGTGACCCTGCTGGGATCCATCAGAACCCTGTGTTGATTGTCCATTGCTCCTCCCCAGTCCCTATGGCAGAGGACTCGTTCGCGCCCCCTGATGCAGTGGCTTCTGGGTATCGCGTTGCTCTCCGCGCTGTTCGGGGCACTCGCCCCGTGGGAGCGTCTTTCCACTGACATCCGTCGCTGGGCTTCAACGGCGCTGATGCTGCTACAGGCATCCCCTTTCGTCGCGCTGATGTGGTTGTTCATCGGCGATGATATCGCTTACGAGATTGTTCGGTTGCATGGGGGCGCGAACATGCCTGTCGCCTATCGCATCAGCGCCGCATGGGGAGGGCGCGAAGGTCCGCTCTTATTGTGGGCCGGGCTACTGTCCGTGTGCGCGTATTGGTTCAGCCGTAATGGAGCCAAGGATGCAGATTCTGTCTGGGCGCTGCGCCAGCGTCTCACTCAGGGATTCATTCTCACGCTGCTGACGATTGCTTGGCTGCTCGAACCGTTCCGACCGGTCGTTGGTTCCGGACGCAGCGAATTGAATCCGCTGCTGCAGACCGATCTGATGGTCATCCATCCTCCGCTCGTGTTCCTGTTCTACTCGCTGTGTATGCTGGTGAGCATCCATTCCCTCGCCGCGCTGCTCAATCCCGATTCCGATGAGGGATTGCCAACCCCTTCTATGCTGCACATCTCACGCGCAGGCCTTCTTGTGGGCGCCTTGGCAATCGGTCTGGGCGGGCTGTGGGCCTACACTGTGCTCGATTGGGGTGGTTATTGGGCGTGGGACCCGGTGGAGACTGGCTCACTTCTTCCCTGGCTTTGCCTGCTGATGCTGCTTCATCTGCGCATCACTCCCGGACGACCGTCTTCCCTCTGGGCGGTTGCGCTCGGCCTACTTCCGGGATGGTTCGCGTTGCACGCGACGATGGTGACGCGCGCTAACGGAGTGTGGGCGAGCGTACACGCTTTCGTGGCAGATTCAGGCTCGGGTGAGAGGCCAGATTCGGCACTAGGGAGATTGCTGGAGTTACGAGCCGAAGATGTGGCTGGAACCGAGGTGACCACCTATCTTGTAGCGCTGTTAGTCACACTGTTTCTGCTGGTTGCCTGGATGATGCTGCGTCAGAGTGGCATTGCAGTCTCTCGCCGGCGCTGGCGCTTGGCCGCGTTGGCCTCATTGACACTGATTGTGATGATCCCCATATCTCGATTGATGTTTGTCTATTCCATTGGCTTGGAGACAAGTCCGCTCGAAGAGCTTCCAGCATGGTTGCTGTTGACTCTGTGCGCGTTGCCCATGCTCGTTGTCTGGTTTCCCCCGCAGACGGGATTCTCCAGACTTCTAGACACCCCTGTGCGGGCGTTGCCAATGTTCGCCATGTGTTCACTCGCACTGATGTTGGGAGATCCAGTAGTTGCAGGACTATCGGTACTGGCGATGATGTTGCACATCTCTGTTCGCGGTCGACGTGATGCAGTTTGGACCTGGTCTGGTGCGCTGCTGCTGCTGTTTGCTTCGTGGGCGTATCTGGTCGACACCACTGCGGCTTTCATCGGTATGCTGTTGTTCCTCGGGCCGGGCTTCCTTGGTCAACCCGATGAGGACCCAATCACACTTGGGCAGGTGAGCAATCTAGCGGTGCAACGGAAGGTCCAGTTGCGACTCGTCCGCTTCGCACCGGTGGTTCTGGTCGCATCGTTCATGACGTTGAGTTGGATGCTGCTTCTATCGAGCATAGATGGCGCCTCCCTATCCAGTCACGAGTTGTTCGGAGCTCCGCTGCTGCTGCTGGCGGTGGCTGCGCTGACGACGTATGCGTGGCGGGATGCACTTGACTCCCGAATCGTCCCTGCCCTACTTCTTCTGGCTTTGGCGCTCTCAGTGGTGTTGGCGCTGGCGTTTGACCTCCCTCTCCCAGGAGATTCCACCGGTTCGCTCTCCGAGCAGGTCAGCCGTGGTCAGGTCGCTTGGATGCTGTTGCCCCTGCTTCTGCTCGCAGCCCCAACGCTGTTCCGCTTCGTGCTTGAACACGTAAAGCGCCTACGAGTTGCTCGTGACCGCTCTGAGGCCAGCGGGAAGGCGGCGCTCAGACCTACAGCAGCGCATCTCGCCCATCTCGGCATCATCCTCCTGCTCATAGGTCACTTGTTTACCACGACATTAGTTGACAGGACTGACCCAGCGCATCAGGTGGTTCTACCACAGGGGGAAATTGTCGAGCATAGTGGAATGCAACTGATGTTCACTGATTGGGTTCTGCTCAGTGAGGATGATTCAGAGTTCGAGGAAAGGTTCTCGGTTGGTGATGGATACCTAGGCGCGACCATCGAGGTGCGCAACTCGCGCGGTGAATTGCTCGATGTAGTAGAACCGGGAATGCTTCGCTTCGATGGATACGGTTCTTTCCCGCGCAGCGAGGTAGACCGTACTTTGCTTTGGAGTGGCGACGTCGTGTTCATCTTCGACTGGACGCAGGCGCAGCAACTTGGCAACGAATCGATGCTGGGTGAATCTGACGAACTTGATCGAGTACGTCTTACCGTCTACGACCTACATGGCAGCCATCTCGTCTGGATAGGTTGGGTCATCCTGCTACTCGCCACTCTCGCTAACTGGCGGGCATGGGCACCAAGTAAACATGGTTGAGATGAGTTACCCCATCCCTCTGAGACCCTCTTCCGTGCTTTACCGTCTGACTCATAAAGGGGGAGTCGGTCGCCGGCTCGCCCCGTAGGGGCGGGTTGATTTCAATGGAAGAAGGCGCCATCGTCTGCATCGATTACGATTTGTTCATCGCTGATTCCGGCGATTTGATTGAGACCACTCGTAGCGAGGTTGCAGAGAAGCACGACCAACTCGACGAGAACAAGACCTACGAGCCACTTATCGTGACCGTGGGCGAGGGCACGCTAATCGAGGGATTCGAGAATCATCTCAAGGAAGCGGAGGCGGACACCGACTATCAGATCGATATTCCCCCGGCCGAGGCTTACGGTGTTCGAGA
>CAXEUS010000043.1:0-6931 GCA_963999385.1 uncultured Candidatus Poseidoniales archaeon
CAAATCAAAGGTAACCGATTTAATGAGGACGAGATGCACCTGCTTGGACCATCTATAACGGAGATTTGGAACAGTAGATTAACTGTAAAGAATACAGAAGAGTAGTAACTTCTGCCGTTGGCCATTACTCTCTATTCAGTTGAGGTACCTCACAGTTCGCGAACGAGGGTTGAAATCAAGCGGCAATCCGGTGTGTAGTATGGTGGATGCAGCGTGGATGGAAGCGGAGGTGCGCGCGGTCTATCCGGATGCTGAGATCGAGTGCACTGATTTGACCGGAAATGGCGACCACTGGTTCGTCAAGGTGGTCGACCCCTCCTTCGAGGGTATGCGCCCCTTGCCACGCCAGCGCCCCATCCTGTCGCACTTCAAGCAGCACATCCAGAGCAATGTAGTACACGCGCTCGATTTGAAGTGCTGGACACCTGAACAGGCGGCTGAAAAGGAGGGCGACCAGTCATTCCACCCCCACCAACAGGATGATTTCGTGGGCATACACGTGCGTCGACCCAGCAAGGAGTGAGGTGAGCGAATGAGTGAATTCAATTGGAGCGCCGAGGAACTGGACGAACTGGTGAACAGTAACCGATTGGTGCTGTTCATGAAGGGAACACCTGAACAGCCGCAGTGCGGATTCTCAGCCCGCGCCGCGACGGTCTTTCAGCAGTTGGAGGAGTCATTCGTGACCGTCAACATTCTGATGGATTCGCGAGCGATTCCTGCTGTCTGTGAATGGGCTGATTTTCCTACGATGCCGCAATGCTACGTCCACGGTGAACTCATCGGCGGCTCCGATATCGCCCTCGAGATGTTCGAATCCGGTGAGTTGCAGCAGATGCTCGCCGAAGGCGCTTGAGCAGTTCACTCAGCCTTGGTTTCTATTTCGCTTCGGGCGAACCCAGCGAATGATATTGTGAATACGAACAGCGATGCAACGCACGCCGCGCCGACGGCACCAATCACCGGGTTAGATTGGGTAGGAATCAACCAGAGACAGAGCAGGATGTCGATGGCGATGCCTACCCACAGGATGCGAGTGTAATTCCATGGTCGCTTGCCTACTTGGATGATGGAGAGTGAGGGGCTGGCCATCGCTTGGAACAGCCATACCAGCATCAGTCCGTAGAATGGTTTCTGCACAGCCTCAGCATACTCGGGAAAGAGTGCATCGAATGCGAACGGCCCAATTCCGATGCTGATCAAGGCGCCTACAGGACAGATGATTGCACAGGCGATGAAAGCCCGCTTGTAGCGATGAGCCAGTCGCTCTAGGTCGTCGCGTACTTCTCCGAACCATGATAGCAGCACAGCGCGCAGTGACAGAATCGGCCCGTAACCGGCGATGAAGCCGAGCCAGGCGATTTGGAACACCGCAACGTCCTCAGGAGTGGCCAACAAACCGAGCAGTAATTTCTCCACCCGAACGTTGACCACCAATGCTGCCGATGCGAGCAGAAATGGAAGGCCTACGCTGACCAACTGCCGGGCATCCAAGCCAGAAGTTTCTGGAAGCGGCTCCTCAGGAGCGACGAGTCGGTGAGCAACCTTTGTTCTGTAAATCGAGACTGCGACGAGATAGGCGGCGACCGGGCCAACCATCGTGGCTATGGCGAACTCATACACATCTCCAGCCCACGCAACCATGAGGACAGCAACTGTACCCCTGTCCACGATTCGAACCACAGCCTCCCAACGCGCCTCTCCTAGAGCACGTAGCGCTGCCCTGAATGAGTACGCAAGAACCTGCATTCCTGCACCGAGTGCAAGAAATCCTGCAGGGACGAGCCAACCACCGAACAGAGCTACTCCCAGGTATGCGAGCGCACCCCCGAGAATGAACACGAGCGGTGCTTGGATTCCACTTACACTCTTGAGGACCTTCGAGAGTTCTGCCCCAAGCCTCTCACCATCGCGCCCGATGAGAGTCGGAAGTCCAAGGTCAACGATGATGACACAGACATGAAACAAATCGAGCAAGAGGATGAAGGTCCCGTATTCTTCACTCAACAGCGCGCGCGTGAGCACGACATGGATGATGACTCCAAACACCAGATTGACCGCGTCAGCCCCGGAAAGCCACAGCGTATCCCGTTGCGGAATCACCTTTCTATCAGCCATTCAAGCACCTGTCAACTCCAGCAGGCGCTCATGCAGTGCCTCAGTCGCCATCTCCCAACTGAACTCCGACTCCGCGTCACGGCGCGCCTTCCTGCCGAGTTCAGCACGCTCGGCCAACACAGCCAGAATCATCTCACCCCAGACATCAGGGGGGGAGTTCGCCGGGAGCAGTCGCAACCACCCTCTCTCACCAAGAGTTCGATGTGATTCAATGTCCGAGGCGACTACAGGAAGTCCACATGCGGCCCACTCGCGAATCTTCAGCGCGCTCGCGACCCGCCATTGTGGAGAGTCGGGAAGGGGGAACAGGCCCACGTCTGCAACGGATAGAATCCCAGGTATTTCCTCTGGAGTGACCGCCGCTGAGAGCGTGAGCCAACTTCGTTCGTGTGCACATCTTGCCAGCGAATCCCATGCGTTGCCAGCGCCGATGAGGTGCATCGCAATCTCATGCCCTTGTGCCATCAACTCGTCTCCGATGTCCACAAGTAACGAGACGTTACGCTCGGCATCAAGCCGACCGTGGTAGATGATGACCGGAGGATTGCTGTTCTGTCCAAGTTGAAATCGTTCGAGATCAACGCCTGCCGGCATCAGTGTCATCGGCTTTGAACAACTGGTGTTCTCATGTGCCCAATCGGCTAGAGCCTGTGATTTGACCACGTATCCTGCAGCACTTTCTGCCAACCGCCATGCACGACGATACTCCCATCGCTGCAGTCTACCGAGTATGCTGGAAAATACAGGTGGGCCGCGGTCTACGAGCAGCCATGGAGTATTGCTAGCTCGCAACGCCTTGTGGCTTCCAGCAATACCTTGCCAGCCTACCAGCGCCACATCGAAGTCTCCGGTAGCCAAGATGTCTGGAAGCGTACGCTTGAGGCTGCGGCCGAAAGTAATCCACCCCATTCCTCCTGTTCGTGAACGTTCTACATCGATTAGGTTGGCACCCGCATCTGCGACCACCTGCTTGGCGATGTCACTCTTCGGCGCGGCGAATGTGACCTTCCATCCTCGCGCTGTCAAGGCACGAGCCACCTCAATCTGCGTCCTCTGCGGCAAATCCTCGCCGAATCGTCGAGCGGTCACCCAGAGTAGGTCCACGCGGCTGCATCCTGCGTTCCCTATATCCCTGTGGCGGGCATCTCCACAGGTCGAGGACCCCCTTGTATGTCGTTGACGGTGCTGCACGTCGGACCGGTTGAGAGCCGCGGCGGGATGCAGGCAACCATCCATCATCATCTAGAGAATCCTCCCCCAGGATGGTCTACAGAAGTCATCGGTACCCATGTGGATGGCTCACCGCTATCCAAGTGGTTCGCTTGGAGAAAGGGGCGAAAGGAATTGGTGCGACGCCTGAGAGAAAATCCACCGGACCTTGTTCACGTGCACACGGCCACTCGTTACTCCTGGTGGCGTAAACGCCGAGTCGTGGATATTTCTCTGGCCGCCGGTCTACCAGTGGTGCTTCAGGTGCATTCAGGTGACTTCCATCACTTCATCAACCGCTCAGCGCTCAATGGCAAACGATTTCGAGATTTGTGCGCTCATCCTTCGGTGACTCCGGTAGCATTGACACCCGCTCACCGTGATCTGATGGCCCTTCCACCAGACACCGTGGTCATCGGCTCACCCTCCCCCCGACTCGACCCGGTCGACCCCGATTCGCGCGAACCAGGGAAACTGCTGCTGCTCGCACGCGCTAGTCCAATCAAAGGACACCGACTAGCCATCTCCGCGACTCTCATGATGAGAGAGGAGGGACAGGAAGTGAACCTGCATCTGAGCCTCGAGCAGAACCATCAATGGGTCATGGGCCTCGGTTCTGAAGATGGCATTCATGCTCATGGTTGGATGACTGATATCGAGAAGAGAGAATTGCTGCGGGGAGCGGGGCTGTTGCTCATCCCATCTGAGTTCGAAGGCATGCCAGTGGTTGCCATGGAGGCGCTCTCGTGTGGGCTACCAATACTCGCATCACCGGCGTGTGAAGGCATTCTTGGTGGAGGGGGCAGTATCGTTCCGCATCTGGACGCGCGGGTGTGGGCGGATGCAATCACTGCCATCTTGAACGATGAGCAGGGATGGCGCCAGATGTGCTCGGCAGCGCCGATGGCAGTAGCTGACCAGACACCCGAGGTAATCGGAGCACGTTGGGCTAATCTCTACGAGCAGGTGGTGGCAAAGTGAGTCCTACAGAGTGGTTTGCATGGGGTCAGATCCTGTTCGGTATTCTGGTCTGTGTTCCATTCCTTGCACAGGATTGGCGCAATAGAGGTTGGATAGCACGCTACCCCATGCCCAGTTGTCCACCAGTGGGTTCGAGTACGCTTCCGAAGATGACCATCATCGTCTGTGCACGTGACGAAGCTGGAGTCATAGAAGGCAAGTTAGCTGACCTATCCAAACAAGATTACCCTCGTGACCTGCTTGAGGTACTCGTAGTTGACACAGGTTCGATTGACTCGACACTTACGCTCGTCGAGGAGTGGAAGCAGAAGGACGACGATTTGGGTTCGATTATTCGTTGCCTCTCAACCGGTGGCATGACCGGTAAGTCCACTGGTGTCAACTTGGGGTTGTCCGAGGCAGCAGAAGATTCGGAGGTCATCATGCTCTCCGACGCTGATTCACGCCTAGTTGAAGGAGCCCTGGAAAGAGTTGGTCGCTGGTTCCTTAATCCTGACATCGGTGCGGTCTGCGGTCGCCAGAAACCGCTTGGGGCAGATGGCGACTTGCATACGGAATCGGATGCTTACCGTACGTTCTACAATCGCTCACGAGAGGCCGAGAGTCGTTGTGATTCCACTCCAATCTTCGAAGGTTCTCTGGCTGCTTACCGGCGCAGCGTCATTTCAGCAGGAGTACTCGATGGGGCGAACGCCGATGACTCACAACTCGCCCTTGAAGTTCGCAAGCAAGGATTGAGGGCGATCCACGACTCAGAGTTGCGTTTCTTCGAGGCAACTCCTATCTCGTTGAAGGGCATACACATGCAGAGGATGAGACGAGCACAGGGGCTCGTGCGACATCTATGGCGTAACAGCAATCTGATGTTCTCTCGAGATATGGGGTCGATGCCGCGCATCATGCGCTCTCTGTTCTTCAGCCACGTCAAGATGCCGTTCTTCGTGCTCGCAGGCCTTGTCTGTGGGTTCTCTCTGTTGTGTGCGCCGCTATACGCCTCTGCTCCGCCAGAAGGGCTGGATTACCTCATACTGATTCTAAATCTCGGACTGCTCGCACTGTTCGCCATCAGTTGGCTCATTGACGGCTTTCGCCCGAACAGGTGGAAGACCATCCACACTCCCGTGCTTTCGTATATTCATGCCATGTGGGTATTGTTCTGGGCACACCTGCGTATTCTCTCTGGTGCCCCATCTCATGTTTGGCAACCCGTGCAAGAGGTTCGTGAATCAATACGCAGGTTTGACAAGAGGTCAGACTGAGTGCCCAGTCTGAAACAAAAAAAAGGCCCCACAGGGGCGCCCCGGAGGGCGCCCCTGAGAGGCACAGTTTGCTTATCTTGTGTTATTGATGTTCAGGCAGATATCTGCATCAGTTGACAATAGCGGATCCGTCGCCGGCTACGGTGTTACCATTGTAGGTCACCGAGATGCCAACGCTGCATCCATTTGTCGAGCAGATGTCGGTACCGCTCTCGGCCAGGAAGACGAACTCCCCGGGCTCCCAAGCGTTGCCGTTGTCTCCACCCTGCTGCGAGATCGTACATGCGTCCCCGCCGCCAACACTGCACTTGTGGACGGTGTCACCCACCGATAGCTGAATCTTCGCGAAGGTCCAGCTTAGGGTGTCCTTTCCAGTCATCTGGAGTCGGATCAAGTTGTCCGAGGTTCCAGCGGTTGCGTCAGCAGATGCATCATCGGCGTCGTAGGTGTTGGGTGTGTTCGCTGTGGTATCAGTTCCCTCAGCGGCCAGGTTGTTGGCCCACACGTACAGCACACCTGCGAGCACCACGGTGATCGCTACCATCAGGATGGTTGCGATGACCGGGCTCACTGCCTGCTCATTCTTCATTTCATTCTTCATTTTTAGTCCTCACTACCCCAGAGGGGCTTCCTTCGCTAGTGCGGCTATCGGTATTAAGATTGTCACCGGACTGAATCAATTTTCGGCGATTCTAAACGTTGCACTGCGCTATATTGAATACGCGAATGATACTTTCCATCCATCTCTCTTCACATCATCCAAACGGCGTTGGTACGTTCCATTTGTATGACGTTATTGATTGCTCTTAATTATTCAATTAATGATTATCGAAGGAGAGGCAACTCCTCAAGCAGATTCAACGCGCGGTGACGCGTTCATCCTCGGCCGCGCACGCTCGCGGAAGGGACGATAATGAGAATGATTCAGCAGCCTATCGGCTGAGTCGAGTCAAGGTGAACAGGGTGAGAGAGCCAGCGTAGAGGGGATGGGATGCACACTCGACGAAGAACTACTCAACAGCCCTGTTCAAATTGTGCACTATTTGGGAGCGCATAAACGTTTTCAAGCCTAAAACGCAGATTATCCGTCCATATCACCTAGAAATCGGGGAATATTTCCATTCAGGGAATGTGATTCACTCGATAGTGAGAACTTCAGGACCACTGGGAGATATCCAGACCGTGTGCTCGTATTGCCCAATCATTCCCCCGTCTGCACATCTCAGTGCGTGGTATGTTTCGAGGAAGCGAATCTTTCTGAGTTTCTTGACCAGAGCGTTCCATTTGCTGCGACGACTCTCCTCGTTCTCGTCGGGGAACGGTTTCGAGAGCAGGGGGAAGGCCCAGCGCTCGGCGAATGGCAA
>CAXEUS010000044.1:0-4661 GCA_963999385.1 uncultured Candidatus Poseidoniales archaeon
CAATTGGATTTCGGTGAGCGCGTCGTACAACTCCTTCGTGACGGGTCCGAGCTCGTTGTTGCAGTAGATGGTGCATAAGTCCCCATGGCAGATTGTGCCGATAGGCGAGATGACGGCTGCTGTCCCAGCACAGAACGCTTCGTCGGCCTCGAGTACCTCTTTGATTGGAACCTTACGCTCGACTACCTCGTAGCCGCGGGAACGGGCGAGATCGATGATGCTCGCTCGGGTGATTCCCGGCAGAATCGTCCCCGTCAACATGGGTGTGTGTATCACCCCATCCTTGACACAGAAGAAATTGGCAGCGCCCACCTCCTCGATGTAACGGTGTTCGGTGGAATCGAGATAGATGATCTCCGCGAATCCTTCGGTTTTCGCCCCCTTGCTGGGCATCATACCCGGCGCGTAGTTACCAATCGCCTTGACTCCGCCCGAGCCTCCTGGAGACGCCCGGTGGTATTCGTCTGAGACCTTGAGTGAGATTGGATGCATTCCTCCCTTGAAGTAGGGACCGACCGGACAGACGTAGACGATGAAGGTGTATTCTGGTGCTGGTGCAACCCCAAGTATCTCCCCTGTGCCCCACAACACTGGCCGCACATAGAGCGCCCCTCGTCCCGTTGGTGGAACCCATCTGGCGTTACTGCCGACCGCTGCTTCGATTGCATCGAGGAAAATCTCAGATGGTACTGGTGGCATTCCCAGTCGTTCCGCTCCGTTGGCGAACCGCTCGGCGTTTCTCTCGGGACGGAAGAGAACAATCCCTCCGTTCACGCTACGCTGCGCCTTCATTCCCTCGAAGATTCCTTGTCCGTAGTTGAGTACTCCCGCAGCGGGAGAGATTGTCACATCAGAGAATGGTTGCAACTCCCCCGGTTGCCATTCCTCTCCGAGTTTGCATGTGGCGACATACATCATGTCGGTGGGGGTGAAACTGAATGTGAGTGAATCCCAGTCGATTCCGGTCTCCTCGTCAGACATCGGCGCACATCCTGCAGACCGTCGCTGTCAGTGATACAGCGGACGGAGAGTGATGGGCATCACTCGGTTATCAACCGTTGCGCCGCGCGCACATCTACCTCGATTTCCGGAACGACGAACCTCCACTCACCCTCCGTGGGGTCTTTGAGACGGGCGCGCCGAAGGTGGAAGGAATGGCGGTGCGGGCGAACGTCGAATGCTGCGTCGTGCAGGGGAGTTATCGCTCACGCGCCGGCGAAGAGGGACCGGAGACGGTTGTCGAGCTCTGGTGCCGCGCTCGCGAAGGCCACTCCGTCCTGTTACTGGTTCATGGGATGCGGCCCTATCTCGACATAGCGATTCCAGGACGTCCAACAGCCGAACTTCCAGGAGATATCGAGCAACGACTTGAGCGGGTGCGTCAGACAAACGGTGTGACACATATCCACGAGCCACAGGAAAAGTGGACTGAACTCGGCTCCAAGCCTCACTGGAGAGTGGAGGTCAAACAACCGTGGGCGATGACCACTGGACCGCGCGTACGCGAGAAACTGGAGGAAAACTGGGAGACAACCAGCGCGGACATCCCGTTCGTCAACCGGCTGTTCTACGACAACGATGTCGGCCCGCACATCAGTGCTGATGCGGAGGTGCTGTGGGCTTCAGAAGATGTACCCGAGGAATTGTTGACCTCTCTACCAGAAACTCATCGCGGAGAAGGGTCCAGGACGGAATCTGCTGAACGCGTCCGCGAGTTTGGCGGGGAGGGACTTTACCCAGTGGACCTGGTCGTCAGTTGCAACATTGCTCAGGTCACCCAATGCGAGGCTTTTCCAGCGCCGTTCGTGTTATTCTCGTTCGACTTGGAGACGTCAATCGCCGAGGAGACCATCCTCTGTGCGGCAGCCGTCGTACAGAGAGGAAAAGAGCGCACTGAGCACACATTCCGCGGCAGTGAGCGTGAGATTCTCGAAGGGTTGGCTCGTCTGGTGCGTGAATCCGACCCGGATATCATCACTGGCTACAACATTGACAACTTCGATTTGCCACGAATCGAATCACGGATGAAAGCGCTCGCCCGAGGTTCAAACATTGAATCAGCAGCCGAATTGTTCGGATGGGGTCGAGTTCCCCTTTTCGATCCTGATGGAGAGCGCCTGCTGCCGAAGAAAGACCGGCGCACATGGCGCATACATGGTCGCTGTGTTCTCGACGCATGGTGGCAGGCGCGAATGACGCTCAGGCCGCAACGGGAGACGTTACGTTTCGTGGCCGAACTGCTCTGGCCCGAACGAGACGAACTGCACAAACTCGACGTCGATGCGAGCAAGATGGACGAGGAGTGGGTCAAGGATCCTGACTTGGTGTTGGAATACTGTCTGCGTGACGCCATCTTACCACTAGAGATACTCGGTCAAATCCACGCCGTCGAGCGCAAAGAGGCGTTGGCGGCAGTAGCTCGAGTGCCATTGGATGTGGCGATTGCGGGAACCACCAGTCAGTGGATAGACAGCATGGTCATTCGCTTGGCTGACCGTGAAGGAGTGGCCGTGCCCAGAACCCGCAGGGGCGGAAAGAGCGAGCAGATAGAGGGAGGCTACGTCCACGAGGTTGAAGCTGGACTGCAAACGTGGGTCGCTGTGCTCGACTTCAAGTCGATGTACCCTTCTATCATGATCAGCAACAACGTATGCTACACCACTCGCATCGATGAACACAAGCGCCCGGATGAGGTGATTCCTGAGGGTATTCACGAATCACCGTTCGGAGCCTCCTTCCTCCCCTCCAAATCTCGGCGTGGCCTTGTTCCACAACTGCTGGAGCATCTGATGGAACAGCGTGACATCCACAAACGTGCGCTCTCCGCTGCCCAAGATAATGGGGATGAATCAGCAGAGATGTTTCACTACGAAATGCAGTTCGCAGTCAAGATTCTGATGAATTCGTTCTATGGCGTGTTCGCTTCAAACTTCTATCGCTTTACTCATCCGCAACTCGGTGCCAGCATCACCGCCTGGGCCCGCTCGAACATCAAGCAGATTATCGCCCAACTCGATGAGGAGGGGAATCCGGTGGTCTACTCCGATACAGATTCTGTATTCGTCAGCGCCCCCGTCGATGAATCAGCCCCAACGGTCGAGCCAGATGGCGGTAGCGATTTGGTGGCGTGGGAACAGGCGTGTTCGGAATTGGTGAAGTTCGGTGAGCAGCTCGCAGAGAAGTACACCGCCGAAGGTGCTGAATTGGAATTCGAGACCGGCCTGTCGGTGTTCTTCAGCCACGGCGCCAAGAAGCGCTACGTCGGCCGCAAGGTGTGGCCGCGGAGCGAGATGCTCGTACGCGGATACGAGGTGAGAAGGTCAGACTCATTCAACCTCCTGACCGATGCGATGACCGAGATGTTCGAATTGATTCTTGATGGAGATTCAGACGACGCTGTTCAGCACATTCTGCAACTCATCAAGCGTGTGCGCGCCCGCGAGGTGGAACCGGCGGACCTGGTCATAAGCAGGTCTTGCAAAGGGAAGGCCAACAAGGGTGACGGTAGCATCGATTTCACAGGTGTCTACACCAATCCGGACGGACTTCCGTTCGTGCGCGCCGCCAAGCAGAGGATTGCCGCTGGACTGAACTTCACACCGGGTATGAAGGTCGGCTGGCTGGTTACTAACGGGAAAAAGAGTCCCATGACGATTGAAGCCTGGTTGCAGGAAGAGACCGGTGTCGAGCAGACGGACTACGATCCCGAGTTCTATGCCAAGCGTATCGCCACAGCGCTCGGAAGAATCAGTGAAGCGTTCGGTTGGAGCGCCGACGACCTGCTCAAAGGCAACCGTCAAGCCACCCTGTTCTCGTTCTAACCGATGCTCCGGCAAGCGAATGGTTGATGGATGACGGGCTCGCGTTGTCCTCCTGATGCACAGGAACCGCTCACACGCAATCGTGCTGGTCACGCTGCTACTCACCGCTTCCGGACTCGCTGGATGTCTCGACTCCTTCAGCAACAATTCTGCCCCCACCGCATCGTTTGACATCACCGAGACCGGCAGTTACCGCGTAGGAGACGAACTGCACTTCACCTCATCAGCCTCCGACCCTGACGGAGACGACATGACCTACTCGTGGACCTTTGGGGATGGAGGCACCGCCAGCGGCAATGCAGCGAGCCACATCTACAGCCAGTCCGGCACCTACACTGTGAGACTCAGTGTATCCGACGGCGACTTTGAGGCGACAGTAGAGAAGACGGTCACGATAGTTCCCGCCGACGCACAGGAGCCGCTTCCATCTATCGCCACATCGAAGATGGACGATTGTGACGGGGCCGAACCATCTGCATCTGGAACCTACATCCTCATCTGGCTGTGCGACGAGATGCCAGAGGGGGACGATGTCTACGACCCGGCCACGACCGTTACGCTCGATGGGTCTGAGAGTGAGGCGGGCAGTGACGAAGCATGGCTCACCGCTTGGGAATGGGATCTCGATATCGAGGTTGACAGCGACTCTGATGGCGATGCCTCCAACGATGTGGATGCGACTGGAGAGACCCATCAGTGGTCGACCACTGCTGGTGAGTGGCGAGTGCAGTTGACTGTCACGGACAACAACGGGATGTCAGCGAGCGAGGACATGTGGGTGCACGTGAACGCCCGCGCCACCTGGAGTGATATGCTGATTGACCGCAACTACACCAATCC
>CAXEUS010000045.1:0-6843 GCA_963999385.1 uncultured Candidatus Poseidoniales archaeon
CCACCATTACCCAATGCTACCGAGTAGAGAGTCTCTGGTGAATGGACGCGGGTGAGCCAATCAACGTACAGCGACATGTAGTCGGTGCCATCGTTGTGGATATTCGACCATCCGAAAGAGAATGAACCAATCTGCGCTTCATCTCCAGTACTCGTATTCCCGTCATATCCCTCAGCCACGAAGCGCCACGAATCTAGGAACGAGCCACCTGAATAGACGTCCGCCACTGCAATTAGTTCAGCTCCGGGAGCCATTCCAAGCACCTTGCCGTTGCTGACCACTCCTTGCGCTGCCACCGCAGAAGCACACAGAGTGCCGTGGTTTCCCCCAGGATCGTTCCTATCATTGATCATGAACAGCGTGAGGTTGCCCGCTCCAGCGATGCGGTCGGTGAACCCGGCTCTAGCAGAGTAGGTGGGTGCATAGGGAACCGAGTTGGTGCCGTCCGATATCCAGTAGATTAGCCCCGCCGAGCGGTCCCACAGGCTGTCATTGTCCAAGTCCAGCCCAGCCGTCTCGTCTCCTTTGCGCATCGGTTTCTCATCTGACAGGTTGCCATCGCGGTTGATGTCAACATAGACCGTCTCGTAGACTCCTGCGGTCTGGTCATCCACCACTACCACACTCACATCTCCACCCATCGTGGAGACAAGGCGTGAGTCAGGGTGCTCCCCAAGATGCCATACCCCTGATAGAGACGGAGGGATACCCGAGATGTTGATTGTCGAGTTGTCTAACATCGAATCGTTGTTCGAATCGTAGTCGAGGGTCGAGGTGTTAGCATACCAAGAACCGTCGTTCTCGGGATATGCTGCGGCGTCACGCAGCCAGAGATCGATTGACAGAGGATCGTACATGATTGGCCAACCGTCCCACGGAGAGGAAGGGTCGTCCACCCTTGCCTGAGTACCGTTAAGGTCAGGGTGAGCGAAGTCGATTCCGGAATCGACGATAGCGACCTTTACTCCCGAACCGTTCACCCCTCCTTCCCATGCAGTCGTTGCACCGTGAATCTGTCCGCTCTTCACACTGCCCGGTTCACCACCATTCCCAGCACTTGCTCGCTCCGGAGGCCCTGGGTCTTCAAACACGACTGATACCCCGCTGACCCCAAGCAATTTGGGGACAAGGTTGGCGGGCATGTCGATGCGCCGATGTTCCAGAACGCCGCTGGTCGCATCCCATTCAATCAGCAATTCACCCGAGCCGGCTGATGCCTGTATTGGAAGCAGGCCAGCCTGCCTCTGCCAGGCGTGCAGCGCCGCCATATCCCGAGTCAGCACGTAGACCGATGCGGATTCAGTACCACGGCTCCACCACACCTCGCTCGACGGAGATATCGCTGCAGGAGGCTGCGTGAACTCTGAATCCAGTAGATTCTGCATTGTTCGCTCTGAGCCCCCACCCACCCCGCTATCTGTCAAAGTCGCCATTGGAGACCAGATTACAGCCAGCAACAAGAAGGCGATTAGCACCGAGGTAGGGACAGAGCGCCTCGCTGCTGACCGAGAGGGTGGCATGTTCGTGCGGGCGAGTCCTTGAGACTTCAAGGACTCGGCTGCGCGTACGAGTGGTCCAATCACCCTAGCATCCCGAATAGGGAATGAGTAGCCCGTTCAGGATTCGAACCTGAGTCCCCGGTACCAAAAACCGAGATGATGGACCAACTACACCAACGGGCTCTGGACCGATGCCGATGCCGGCCCCATATGGGCTTTTCACTTCAGCAGGTTGTCGAAAACACTGCCTTCGACTACCGCTCTGGCGCTTATGAGCCACTCTTCGAGATTCTCATCTGACTCGCCAGAATAGGCAATTGCTTGCAGACCCATGTCTAACTTATCGCAGACTCGAGCAAACCTCGCTTCTGGTGATTCGCCGGCTTCGAATTCCTCCCACAGTTCCCGTATCCGGCTCCCGTGTGGGATGCTCTGCATCATCTCATCTAGAGCCGCCCGTTCCATGGTCATCTTCTCCTCCTCCGGAACTCCATCTACAGGAGTGATGTCACCTATCCTAACTTCGGCTAGATCGTGAATGACAGTCATCTCAAGCGCTCTGCCGCGATTGACGCCTTCGGGACAGAGGGCTGCCACTAGCCACGCCGCGCCCCATGAGTGAGCGGCGACTGACTCGACATCCTGCAACCCTTCCACTCGAAGCCATCCGCTTCGCGGAAGGCGCTTCAGTTCCAGCGCTTCGAGAAGCGCAGCGCGCAGGTCATCCATCGAGCAGGGACGCCTGTCGAATTGGCATCAATCTTCCCGTGAGGCGACGGCTCTTGCCCTGCGCAGTTTGAACTCCTCGACAAGTTCGCGGCGCATCTCATCCTCGCACTCCGCCAAGCGTCTCGCGACGATGCTCTCGATGTGCTCGTCCAGTTGCTCCAAGGTATGGATGAGGTCGACCTCTCCGTTGCAGCAGGAGCAGGTCAACTGCACAACAGGCAACTCTGCCGCCTGAGGGCTTTGTTCGAACGAATATAGTGAGGACATTCCATCGGTGGTTTTCATCTTGCTCGCTCTGCGGCGGCGCTTCCCATTCTTACCTCTCTTGATTGCCCGCTTGCGGATGTTTGACATCCCTACCCTTGGTGCTGAATCAGATCCCTTGACTGCGCTTTCATCATCAGACCGGGCGCGACGCTTCTTAGGTGGCTTCTCATCGATGTCGAAACTAACGTTAGAAGAGAGGAAGGAAAGCTTGTCATCTCCGTCACGGGCGATGTCATCCAGCATGTGAAAATCAGCCTCAGGCCGGCTGTCGCTGTTATGAACATTGTCGCGTACGTTACCCCCTCCGCGCGCGTTCCGATACCGTGCCACTCACGCGGAGGCCTGGTTTTGGGCGGAAACTGGAAAATCCTGCTCCGATTCGCTGATGTAGAGGACTTGTGACCCACGCCCATGTCTGGGCGGGGTGGCCATTTCCGAGACGTCCCGTACATGGGCGTCATCTGGGTTGTCGCTGAGGCTGCCAAACGGGGATTCTGGAACGGCAACCCGGACTGGTGCAATCTCGGTCAAGGTCAACCTGAGATTGGCGAGATGCCCGGGGCGCCTGAGCGGATTCGCAGTGTCACCATCGAGCCGGAAGATCAAGCATACGGTCCAATCAATGGAACCGATGAGATGCGACAAGCAGTGGCGGACCATTACAACCGACTCTACAGGCAGGGGAAGAAGCAGTACACCAAGGAGAATGTCGGCATAGCTCAGGGTGGACGATTGATGCTTTCGCGAGTGTTCGGAGCGCTGCAGGGTAGGATGGGATATCAGGTTCCAGACTACACCGCTTACCAGGACATGATGGATTACGCTGAATCGCGCTTGGAACCGATCTTGATTCCGACACAGGCAGAGAATAACTTCTCTATTCCTGCTGCCGAGTTCGACGCTGCCGTACGTGAGCAGAACCTAGACTCGTACCTCGTCTCCAACCCGTGCAATCCCACTGGCCATGTCATCCAAGGAGATACTCTCGCTGCATACTGCGCCACCGCGCGCGACACTGGATGCGCGCTCGTGCTCGACGAGTTCTATTCTCACTTCATCTACGATGGTGACGACCCCGCCAGTGGCCCGGTCTCTGGTGTTGAATTCGTAGAGGACCCGGACAACGATCCGATCCTGTGCATCGACGGTCTGACCAAGTCGTTCCGCTATCCCGGTTGGCGCGTAGGCTGGGTGCTTGGTCCACCCGACATGATCGAGACGCTTGGACGAGCGGCGAGTGCAATCGATGGCGGCCCCAGCAGAGTGAGTCAGAGAATGGCGCTGAATGCTCTAGAGCCGGCCTACGCCGATCATGAGACCACTGCACTGCGGGTCGAGTTCGTGCGCAAGAGAAACATGATGCGTGACCGTCTGGAGGCGTTGGGAATTCGCTGCCTAGAGGGAGATGCGACCTTCTACATCTGGGCGTGCGTCGACGGACTCTCTGAGGGTTTCAACACAGGAATCGACTTCTTCTGGAAGGCGCTCGACAGACAAGTGATGACAGTACCTGGCAATTTCTTCGATGTCAACCCTGGTGGGCACAGAAGTGGCAAACCGTTTGAACAGTGGGTGCGCTTCTCTTTCGGGCCCCCCTACGACAATGTCGATCTCGGACTGACTCGGCTAGAATTGATGCTGCGTGAAGCGAGCATTGACTGCTGAACCGCGTGGCAAGAATGGTTATCTCCCGCATGCGCGTGGGGACCCCATGCACATTGCTGGAAAAATCACGCTTGTGGTCGGTCTGGCCATGTGCCTCATTGGTGCTGTCATGACGGCTGTCGGCGTATGGAAGGGGGGGGGCGACCTCGCAGCATTGGAAGATTACGAGTTTGCCGTTGAGAACGCAACATCGGGCACCATTGAGATTGTAGACGACGATGGAGAAGGAGATTTCGGGGTATCATTCTGGGTGAAGGGCGAGTATGTCGACGAAGACGAAAATGGGATATGGGATATCTGTGATGACACCAATATCACCATCACCCAACATCCAGAGGTGAACACTGAGTTCGATGAGGAAGGAAAAAACAACACTCTAGGTGAATTCTACTACGAGGTATTAGACGGGTTTGATGGGTGCGAGGCTGAGCAACGTAACAAAGAAGATATTCTTTACAGTGAGGGGTTCGTCAAGGTAGGCCGTGCTTGCCTTGGTTGCTACGCAGGAACCTTGGAATTCGAATCCAATGTCACGGTATATGTCAGTTATGACGATCCATGGCTTAACCAACTTGGAGCGGGTCTCCTCGCATTGGTTGGAGGAACCCTTGGGGGCAGCACCTGCTGTTGTTGTGGTGGATTCATCGCGATAATCGGCCTCATAATGGGATTGACCATGAAGAGCCCGCCACCAGCCACAATTATGCAACCTGCAACCGGAATGGTGGAGCAGCCAGCTGCGGTGCAAACACCAGGCGTGGTGCAGCAGCCTCCGGGACAAGGCGGTTTCTGAGTACCTATTCACTACCGGTCACTCGGCAGACTGATAGATGCCGAATCCGCTGAGAGGTGGAGTGTATACGTGCATGTTGATCAGCGAGCCATCCTCCCTATTTGTGACTCGATGAATGTCCTGCTCCGCTGATGCGCACACCTCGCCGCACTCGTATCTCCTCTCACCAGTCGGCCTCGCCCTCTCCTGCTCGTCGAGTTCGTAGACAATCTCGGTCGACACACCATCCACGATGAGAAATGCGCAGTCGCTCCCGAGGTGATCGTGAATCGGTGTTGATTGGCCGGGCTTCCAGCAGATGGCGACCAGTTCGTAGTGCTCGGTCTTCTTCAGCACGTTGCGCTGGTAACCATCCTCAGCATACCCCAGATGCTTGCGGAGTTCTTCGACGTTGACAGGTAGGTCGCGTAGATGCTCATCCAGCTCACGCAACCCAGGGCGGCGGTCAAGTGAATCCAACCAATCTACCAACCCTGAGATGCCTTTGCAACATCCGGACAACTCCTCAAGTTCTCCCTCGCCGAGTTCCACCTGCACAACCAAAGCAACACCCAACTGGACCGCGACCATGGGTCGCGTAACATCATTGTTACCCCTGCTATGTCAGCGTTCCCAGTGCAGATTCGCGAGTCAAAAGCAGCACTGCTCTAATGCTAGTGCCGGGATTTGAACCCGGGTCGACGGATCGAGAGTCCGTCATGATGGACCGAACTACACCACACCAGCGGCAGGGGCGGCGACCCGGCCTCGGTATTTCAACAGGATGGCCGAACACAATACACAACAGATTCACTTTCACTGGTAATCGTGCCACGTATCGGTTTTCACATTCACTTTCAGTTCTACTCTGCGCGCCGTCGCTTCATAACACCCTAGACGATGCATCTGGCCATGAACGGAACCTCGGCGATGAGGAAATATGGGATTGAACTGGTGCCAGTAGAGCGAGAGACCTCGTTCTCGAGCCTACGGCCCAGCGGAACTGCAAACATGCGCACACAATCTGGACTGGTGCGCCTGGCTAGCGATGAAGGACGGATTGGCATAGAACTCGGATGGAAGCCGGTCACCTTCGAAAAGAAGCAGCGACCTGACTGGAGGCGTCTGCACGAGCGGGCGGCTGACGTGAAGGGGGTCGCCTGATGGCTCGCACGAAGAGATTACGCGAAGCTGTGTGCGACTACCTTGAGAATAACGGGAAGTGTAACACAGTCGAAATCTTCGATCACCTGAACGAGCGATTCAGCTGGGGTGCCACGATGAATCAGGTGGGGAACATCCTCGCCAAGGACCGTCGCTTCAGCAAGGTAGGTCATGTGCGGGATTTCTTCCGCGGGGGCCGCTACACAGTTTGTGTCTGGGCGTTGGCATCGGATTCGCATAATGGCAATCCGGGACTTGCCAGTGCATGATGCGAGCGATGATAATCTGGATGTGTCTGGTCGCAGACAATGGCGGCGGCTGACTACTGGCGTCTGCCGCGCGGCATGAACGTTGTAATGGGTACGCTAGCAGTCCCAGCAGGGGCTCTGTTCGTCAGCGACCTCTCAGACACAGGTGCTCAGTATGCCGTCCTCCTGCATGCATTGAGCGTTGCTGGATTCATGGCGGGCTGGAACACCCTGAACGATGTCAACGATCTTGACGCGGATCGAATCAATCGCCCAGAACGACCAATCCCCTCTGGCAGCATCTCGCAGAACGCGGCCCGACGATACGGGCTGCTGATGATATGTATCTCTGTAGCAGCCCTTGTTGGAATCATCATCCACGCCGAGCGAACTTTCGATGGTCTGGTTTGGTGGGACTCAATCGTAATCTGGCTACTGGCATTATTCCTGTTCACCTCCTCCGAATATGACGGGCTTCCGTTCACTCCCTGCCTCAAGC
>CAXEUS010000046.1:0-20962 GCA_963999385.1 uncultured Candidatus Poseidoniales archaeon
CGTGGAGATAAACGGCGTACCGATTTCTTGGATAGATGCCAAGCACTTCTACGGTGCTAACCTCTCATTCCCAAAGAAGAAGACGAAGAAACAGGTAGGACGCTACGTCGACGAATGGGGGACCGGCGCGGTTGTCTATCGCCACGGATTCTGTGCTGGATTGAAGGTGGGAGGTGCGCTACTGCTCGACTCCTCTCCGCTCGACCTCTCAAGACTGATTCAGGACTGAAGCGGCGCGATTCGTGTTACCTGTGTGCCAAGGCCACACGCACGCAGTTGTTCACCCAACTGCTCAAGAATATCCTCTCCTACTGGTGACTCCAGTGACCTCGGGACAATCACAGCACTGACACCGAGCATGCACAAGCATGCGCAGATGTCATCTGCCTGCGCTGACTGTTCGATGGCTTCGTTCACATTCGCCAACAACGCCTTTCGTTCGGGCTCAGCCAATAGCCCCGACTCCTCTGCGAACAAGTGTGATTCCTCGAGCAGTTCAGACCAGCGATCGGCGTTCCATTGACCCTGACGTAAACGTTCAACTGCGGCCTCACCTGCCACACTGATACTGTCCCTCCAATCCAATGAGTCAATGTATCCGCTGGTATGGCGACCCTCTCCCGGACTCCAGACGAGCAGTACAGGTGCATCAGAAGCGAATCCAGTCACGACACCTGGTTCTGGGGGTGCGCCGGGCTCCAGACGTAATTCGACCCCTCCTGCTGAAATCGCGAGCACGTCTCCCAGACCGGTAGAACGGCGCCTCTCCATATCATGTGCTAAACCAGCTGCCGACACCGAATCATCAATCTCAAGGACTCTGATGTACGCCTCGGCAGCAGCGAGATGCCCCGCTGCCGACATTCCAAATCCCTGACTACATGGGAGTTCAAGTCTGACTTCGAGGTTCACGGAGTCGGATTCATCGATGTAACCTGAGTCTCGAAAATGTTCAGCGATATCGTGATACATACTGTAGAACGAAGATTCCCTTTCATGGTCGATGAGTGACTCGACCCTGTCCCACACTTTCACCTGACTAGAAACATCCACGCCATCTTCTTTCGATGACTGCTCGGAAATCTCTGCGGTTACACTCACTCCAGCCTCAACGCAGAATCCGGCCCCGCGACTTCCTTGGTGACTAGAGCGGTTGTCAGTGTCGTGGATGCTGAACAGCAGAGTGATGTGCGCCGGACAATGCACACGGACAGCATTCATCGGGCGACCTCAGGTGAGGCGCTGTAAATGAACCGTGACCCGGCTCACAGAGCGTTGTCAATGTCCGCTGACAGGTTCAAGAAGCGATTCTGAAGTTCACTGCACGCCTGCTCGAAGCAGGTGCGAGCGGTCATCGAGCCATCTGTCTCAAAGCTAAACAGGAACTCATTCTTGACATCCTCGAGAACTATCGCATCGTTGAACTCAGCCTCTCTTGCCGTGCCTTCTCCTACATGATTCAGGTCAGAGCGGAGCAGGGCCACCTTGTCGGGATCGGTCAACTTTCCATCCTTGTCGAAGTCCTTCGCCTTGATGTTCAGATTGAGATCGAAGAGAATCTTGGAGCGGGTTTTGACGTTCATGACTCCAATCTGGTGTTGGCGGAAGGTTACTCCAGCTACTGGAGAGAATTTCGCGTGGTCACGGCCGCGGCCGAGAATTGCCCACAGAACAGCCTTCAGGTACTGACCCTTGTAGAGCTTGGTGAGGGGAATCGATTGGAACTCCTCGGAAATCTGCAGTTTCTTGTCGCCTAAGACAACCAGATGCTCTGCGGTGATAGTGTGTCCTTCCTCAGTTCCCTTCTGCTCAATGGCGTAGATGACCGAACACTGCGGGCAGCCACGCTGATCTGGTACGAGGTCCTTGCAGTCTGGACAGTCATCTTGGAAATGGAATTCATCGATGAAGGTAGGAACGGGTACCATGGCACAGCGATGGGCGAGCATCTCGTCAGACATCGCGCCAATCGACTCGTATGTCTCTCCGTCTGCTTCATCGGTAATCATGCCGATATCCATGCGCATGCGGTGGATGGCGAACTTGGGAACATCGGCTATCATGGTTCGACGCAGCGCGTTGGCCAGCGCCTTGTCCGTCTTCTTTAGCAGTAGTTGCATTGACTTGTCATCTTCATGTAGAATCTCAATATTGACCATCGTGTTCACCTCTAATCATACCCTGCGGCCGCGCCGGCCACCCTTGCGCTTAGTCCCATCATGTGGGCGCGGTGTGCAATCCTCAATGCGCGCCACCTGCACTCCCGCACGCTGCAGACTGCGCACAGCCTGCATCGCCCCTGGACCAGTGTTGGGACTGCGGTTTCCACCCGGGCCACGATAGCGAACTATCGCCTGAGTGAAGCCTCGCTCGTTAATCGCCTCTGCGATGCGCTCTGCCGCTCGAGTGGCGGCGAACTGACTCCCCTTGTCAGAGCCTTTCTTCACGACTTGTCCGCCGGTGCATTTGGCAATCATCTCGGCTCCAGTCAGGTCAGTAGCGCTCATCAGGACGTTGTTGAACGAACTGTAGATGTGAATGATGCATTTGCGATTAGTCATCAGGCCTCACCTCCAGCAACTGTGTCCTCAGAGGAGGGGGCGGCTACGACCGCTTCTGCGATTGCGGCCACTTCATCCTGCTCGGGTGCTCCAGACCCTGTAGGAGTCTCTGGCTCCTCGCCGTAGGTTGCAGCGGACCGCAAAGCCTCAATTTCCTGACGTAGTGGATGGCTAGAATCGACAAGCGGTGAATTCCGGTGGTAGTTGAGATGCTCTTCCTCAGAGCGGCTGATGATGTAACTAGGCACGGTCATCACCTGTTCCCCGATGGAGATATGGTTGTGCACTAACAATTGGCGTGCCTGCGACATGCTCGAAGCTAGACCCTTGAAGTAGACCTGAGATTGCAAACGGCGAGCTAGAACGTGATCTACCGACAGTCGCAGCACGTCGTCTATCTGCGCACCCTCTCCTAGCAACCCGCGTCGCTGAAGCGAGTGGATCAAATCCTCTTTTTCTCGGGCGAAGTGGCCTTCAGAGGAATCGACCCTCCCAATCAATTTCATGGCGTTCTGGCGCCAACGACGTAGTTTACTGCGCGCCTTCCAGATTTCCCGGTGGTTGTGTAGTCCGTAGTTCTGAATCAACTGCTTCTCCTCGATGATGCGCTCGGACTTCCAAGGATGCTTGGGGCTCTGCCATCGGCGCTTGGAGAATTTTGGATGTCCCATCTCAAATCACCTACTAATCACTTGGTTACCTTCTTCTCTACCCCAAGGGTGAGGCCGGTACGGCCGTTGGATCTGGTTCGCTGTCCCCGCACTCGTGCACCGATAGCGTGCCTGACGCCGCGGTAACTCTTGGCGGCGCGCATCCGCTCGATGTCCTCGCGCTGAGTGAGAGTGACCTCCTGAGAGAACAGATGCAGTTCCTCTCCGCTGGCGAAATCCCGCTGGCGGTTGAGCATCCAGATGGGAACTTCCTCAGGATGTGCTTCGAGCGCTGTCTTGAGCGCATCCTCATCCTCATCGGACAGGTGTCCTCCGAGTGTGTCACGAGAAATTCCGGCGTTGTCGCACAGCGCGATGGCGGTCCTCATACCAACGCCCTTGATGCCCGTCAGTCCCATTGCAATGGGGCGCAGTCCGTCGACATCTGAATCGACGAGTCGCAGAATGTACTTGAAATCGGCACCGAGTTCCGCATCGTCCGTTTTTGCCATGTTCGGTTCCCCCGAGTTCACCGGTTACCCGGTGGCTGACTGGGCCAGCGGCCCTCGGACCTGACCTCCCTATTTAACTCGCATGATGTATGCCAGAAGCCCGCCGTAGGCGGGACTTACCCCTACTCCAGTTCTCTAGGTATCCAATGTGTCCATGAATGTGCTCTAAGGTGCGCTCTCATCCGACTCGACGCAGACGAACCAGTTGACCCCACCGTCTGTAGGCAGGTCGACGAGGAATCCATGCCGGCCGCGCGGATAGGCACGCATCGCTCGGTCGAGTTCACGCTGGATATTCGGCTGCTCTTCTGGGTCGAGTGCGCAGCGTAAGGTCAACTTCGACAGGTATGCGGAACGGATGGTCACTAGCAGAGAATCGATGTTCGCGACAGTCGGAGGGCGCTTCACCCGACCTGATACCTTCCCCGTGCTGGCAACGAACGCGTTCACCTCGGGGTCGTGCATACGCGGCTCGGTTGAGGACAGCAATAGTGGACGGCGACCTTCGGAGCGTAGCCAACGATGCTCGGATTTACGTGGCAGGGCTCTCTCAATCCATTCATCATGCAGACCGGCGGCCACCAGCGCGGTGTCGACAATGGTGAGCCATTCACCCACCTTAGGTGGAGCACCAATCTCTGCAACGGGGCTGTCACTCGACCCACCCAAACGGTATACCTCGCCATTTGGGAGCAATCGTAGGATACGCGCGTTACAACGTGGGTCGGCAGCCGAACCGAACCAAGCGGTCAGCCTGTCGATGCGACCGTGGCCGGTGGATACCCATTCCCAGGTAAGGGGTGCGTCTGGCCAGTTGGAGTGCAGCAACTGTTCAACCTCCTGCATCTGTTCAGAAGAGAGGCGGGGGGAGAGGTCGATGATCAACCCTGGACCAGCGGGTCCCTCAGCGAGGTAGGGGGACCATGCCGACAGCAACTTGCTGAGTGGCGGTTGCATTTCATCCAAGGAATGACTCTGAGCGTCTCGAGGACGTGCCGGGTCGACGTGCAACGCGGCGATGATGCGACCGTTGGCACGTACAGAGTCAACTGCTGCGGCGGCAGCGAGTCCATCCCCGACGAGGATGTTACTGCCTTCCACCCATGAATCACCATGCGAATCTGCGATGCGCATCCCGTTGGCCGCTGCCAGCAGAGCTGCATCTGAATCAATCTCAATACCGATACCCGAGCGACGCAGGCGGGCACAGTAGGCGAACAATTGCATTCCAGACCCGCATGCCGGGTCGAGTATCTTGCCATCGGCTAGCCGACGCTCCGCTAACTGCTCAGCCCGCATCAGGCAGATTGGCCAAGGTGTGGACATACGGCGCATGTCAGAGGTGAGGTACAGTGGGGGTGGATTGCTCGCAGACAGGGCTCGGATGCCCTCTTCAGGAGCATTGTCGAGTGGAGCGACCACCTCGGCATGACCGTAGAGTTCGGGCGAAAGTTCGACGGCGGTGGTGCTTGCTAACATGGTGCGACCTCTGACAGGATGCCGGTGGGTGACTTGCACTTTTCGCTTAGGAGACCTCGACTAAAGGTAGAGTTCGTTGATGCTCAACTCGAACAATAACCACTGGTTGTTCGCTGGTTCTCTATCTGGACGATCCTTGTAGGCGAGTTCTGGGGGCAGCAACACGCGATGAGTGGAACCGTCGAATAGCAGGCAGCGATCAGTCATGCAATCAAGTCCGACTAATCCCCAACCGAACCCTTTGATGTAGCAGAGCCATGGAGCTCCAGTTTCACACATCGGGTCCTCCCCCGCGGTCGCCGGAAGGTCCCCCTCATCGAGGTCCTCGCCGGTGTCGTAAATCGACACCTGGTAGTGTACAGTCATGCGCTGTCCTGGATTTGAGTGCAGATTCATCGGTGCCGAGCCGGCAAGCATGCGCACCTCAAGCTCCACCCGCGCTTCACTGACGGTGGCGTGGGCGACTGTGATGACGAACGTCTCCTCCTCTATGTCACCCGTCAACTGCAAAGCCACCAGTTCTGCTGAATCAGGCTCCACGGTCACCACACCGCCCGAAGGGTGGGTGACGATGACGTTCTCCGTGCTCAGCGACACCTGAAGGTCGAGAGTCTCGTTACCGGCGTTATTGATGGCAAAAACCGCCCGATCCTGTGCGCCTTGGTGCGACCACTCACAACTTAATTCTCCAGGCAGCCAGAATGGCTCATCCTGTGCCGAGAGGTTCTCAGGCCACTCCCATGCGTCGTCTCGAGGCTCACAGGTCTCGAACAGCAGCATTACTTCCCAAGTCCAGCGATCTCCATCTCTGATGGAATCCTCATCGACGGTAGCGAATGCCTTGTCGAGCTGGCCTACGAACACGTACGCTCCCCAACCGACCCAGATGATGGATAGCAGCAGTATGGCGATGGTACCTATGGATGCAAGGATAGCGGCGCGTGGGATGGTCATCTCGTTGAGACCAAGCGGAATCGGCGGGTCCTCCCGCTCGTCGCTTATCCAAGGGCCGCTCATCGGTTTGGTTCGGGTGCCCGTCTCTCATCAAAGTTGGGCTTCCCATTATCTCACTCTGAAAACGTTCGAAAGGGCCAACTCGGGATGTGGGACTTCAATCCACAGCGAGTTGCCCCTCGTAACGCTGACCAAGCCATGCGACTATTCCTAGGACGATTCCGAGTGCGATGAGCATCAGCAGCAGGCCGATGGGGTCGACCGTGGTCTGGATTGAAAGCAGGCCTGCAACGATGGCGAGCACGAGGTCAGCCGCACCCCAGATTCGTAGGGAGCGGCGCAGTTGCAGGATTCCAGCCACCCAGATGGTGAGGGAAAGAGCGAGTAATGCGATGGACATGAACGGCGTGACCCACTTGAACAGCAGCAGCAGGCCGAGTAACAGCAATCCGTGAGCGTTCCACGCCCAAGCGGCAGTCCAACGTTGCGCGCGCATTGGTATCGTGACAGCGGTGGCGGTTAGCATCGACAGCCCGAGTATGATTAGTGCCCACGGGAGCGTGTCGGAGAGTGGGGACACCCATGCAATCAACGCCAGCCAAGCACCGGCGATAGAGAGCACGTCAAGGGCAGCAGCAGCCGGCTGGCTCCACTGGAAGGCGCGGCGCAGTCCGAGGGCAATCGCCAGCAACGCAGCCGGACCAAACGAGAGCATGGTGATCATCACCACCCAGCCACCTCTTCCCGCAGCACCGCGGGCGTCGGGCAGGCCCCGGCTAGCACGCATCCCCTCTACCCAGTCCCACAGGACAACGACACCGAACAGCACCCCTTCGAGGAGGATCCAAGCACCGGTCCAAGTGAGCTCACTGTCGAATGCGAATGGATTGGTGAGCAGGGGCAATGGCATACTTCCTGCGAGAATGGCTCCACTGATACGGCAAGCCAACAAGCAGTATACGACCCACTCAAGTGCAGATGGGATGCGCATGGCAAGATCTCGGCGGCCGATGAGCGAGATGCCGGCAAGCAGCACTAGAACCGCAATGAGCACCATCAGGTCGAGTTGTTCCACCATTCTCGAACCCGGAGCCTGACGGCCGACGAAATGGACGATGCTCAAGCCAACCATGGTCAAAGCGAATGGGGCCTCCATTCCCATGATATCTGGAAGTGTCAAATCGTTGGATGCTGCTCTCCAACGGGAGATGAATATGAGTAACAGACAGATGACGCTCGCGAGCGCCAATATTCCAGATGCAGCCGTTCCGGTAATGTAGGAATTCCAAGCGGCGAACAACAGCACACCTACGATAAACGTCATCACGACCACTGGCCGATGATGGATGTCCCCGAACATCAGGTCATGCGCGCCTGATGCGCCCGAACGCTTCGATCTCTTCTTCTGTTTCTCCGCCAACTCGTACAGTTCAGGGGCAATCACCTTCACGTTCCCCGTAGACATTGCATGCGAGAGGCTGCGCGCCAATTCCTGTCCTGCTGAGTCTTCCGCCCGCGATGCCAGGTCCTCATCGGTGAAGTGGTACGTGCGCATGCTCGCCTGAGCTGGCGCGGGAGCGCCCGAGGCTGACGGAAGTAGCTCTGTTGCAGTGGCACTGTCGGAGCCAGTAAGAGCAAGTGACGAATCATCAGATTCTTCTTCACCACCTTTCAGCAGCAACTGTTCAGGCCCGCCTTCCAATTCTGATGCCGAGAGCGCGTCCTGTACCATCTGCAATCGGCGCAGTTTGTCCTCGCGGGCTGAACGCCGACCAACCACCTTCAGTTCAGAGCGTATCTCACCCTGCGCGGCGAGCCAAGCTCCAGACAGTACGAACAACAAGCCGGCCAGCAGCAACTGGATTGAGAGCATGCCTTCCTGTGATGTGACACGAATGGCCATGAACAGCATCAGCACGGAGGACGCGGCTGGTTTGAGCAGTTCCTCTAGTTGGCCAGCCCGCGGGAGATAGAGTCCGAGCGAAGCACTGACGCAAACAATCAGCACCCATCCGGTGATAGAGGGCGACATCAGAACCTCTCCGTCTAGCAATGAGATGGTCGACTGATTCAGACTGAACAGCGTCGCCTGCAACGCGAGAAGTCCCATCATCAGCGTGAGCAGCGCCGGCACACGAGACTCTGACACCGGCTTGTTGTCGAACAGCACCAGTGCCATGCCGGCGACGGTCGTCAGCACCATCCAAGCGGCATCGAGTCCGAACTTCCACTGCATCCAAGCGGCTGAAACTCCCCACAGGATTAGCAGCGTACGCGGGTTATCCTGATGCCTGCCCTCACACTGAGCCCCTATGTGCACCAGCAACAATGCCGACATGCCGAGCAGCATCCCCAGGCCAGGCATCAACTCTGGTCGTGTGGCCGCCATCCAGACAACCAACGCGGCGAGGAAACCCAGATTCCACAGTCGCATCAGCCCGCTGTCGCGCAGGCGAGCGCCCATCTCAGACAAACCGATTAGACGACCTGCAAGATTTACCCCCGTATCACCCAACTGACGATTGACCGGGTACTGCAGCAACGTAGCGATGATGAGGTATCCAACCAGCACCCAACCATCGTAGCCTACTATGCCACTGTCCAGTTCCCATACCTGCTTAGCGGCGTTGAACGTACGCGCACCACCAGTCCACAGTGTGACCGCAAGTGTCCATATCCAAGGAGTCAGAACAGTGACGCCAGCCAACGAAGGAGAACGACGCAGGATAGCCAATGTGCCGGTTCCCAGATGGACTGCAGTCAGTGTCCCCAACAGCAGTAGCCCACCGTCTCCCCCCGCATCGGTGGTACTAGCTGGAACAAGAATGGTGAGCAACAGCACCATGACAATGCTGCCAATCCACAGGACGTGATCACTGACAGCGGCCTGGTTGGAGAGTAGAACATAGGCGGTCAGCGCAGCCGCAAAAGTGGTGAACACATCGTATCCACCAAGCCCGAAAGGGGCACTCAGAGCACCCGACTCAAGGATGATGAGTAGCAGCAGTACCGGTATCCCAGCAGAGAGCGGGCGTAACACCCTCCAGGAATCAACTCCCCGCACCACGAGGTAGGAGCCGCCGAAGGTAGCGAGCAGCATCGTTACCATACCGAGCGAATAACTGGTTTCCACTCGATGAGAGGAGATAACGAGCAGAGCGCCAATCATCGCCAACCCGATGGAGACGGACCACAGTCCCGGCTTTCCGAGCCCTAGAATCGATAATCCCTGACTGAACCAGTTCTCCTCGCGAGCAAATCGGGTGGCCATCATAGCGTTCAGCGCGTTGACACCGGTGAGCAGAAGGAACAGCAGCAGCGGGTCCTCGAAGCGAACGAGTGTCAGCGCTCCGATGGACCAATTCTGACTGAAAGCGTGCAGGCCAATCCAGATGTTGGATGCAGCCACTCCCAATGATGCGAGATTCCCACTCCCACGATGCAATGCCAACCCATGCAGCAGCAGCGTGGCTACGATGATACCTCCTGCAACTCCAAGTTGACCGTAGACAGCACCGGCGCCCGAACCGATTGCCAACAGTACCAGCGTCGCCTGCGCGGCGATTGCGTCGTGGTCATGGTGATAGGCGACGAGTACGTTCAGCACGACCAGTGCCAGCAGCAGTATTCCAAGTGTGGTGGCATCAATGGGGAAGATACCCCACAACTCCCAGTGATGGAGGTCGATGGTGAGCCCGTAGAGCAGTTTCATCGTGATAATCACCCAGGTGACACCGAGGATGTGCATACCCGGATCTGGTACCCAACGCTCTCCTAGCCAGAAGCCGAACAGAGCGAGTCCGAGCAGAGAGAACATCCCGAGTATCGGAGGAATCCCGTCGTAGGTACCAAGGATGAATCCAACAGCTGAATAGACTACTATCATCGAGACCATCAGGCCCCAGTGCAACCGTTTCTCACCGGTTGTGGCGAACTCCGTGATAGTGTCCATCTCCGGTGGCAGAATGACAGTACCGTCCCGCTGGACGTCCCCTGGTTGTGGCCCGTCAGCAAATGGGTCGAACACCTCACCCATGGCGACATCGTCCACCTCTCCTTCGTGTTCAGACTCGTTGGGTGCTTCAGGCTCCACAGTAGACTCTTCTTGTGCGTCACCTTCGAGGAAGTTAGCAAGGTCGATACCGCCTTCCATACGGAACCGCCGTTCGCGGATGACCTCGTCGTCGGATGGCTCGGACCCATCACTCATTGATGCGGGGAGGGGTCAGACTGCCATTAACAAGTGGCCGGCGCGGAATCTAATCTGAACAAGATTTCTTGGAGTTAGAACTGACTGGATGGGCGTAGCATGGATGTCACGTTGATGCCGATGCATTCTAAGACGGGGCGCGCCCGGCGGGCTTCATGATGCCCGCTACCGCGGCGGGTTCAGGGGCTGAAATCGTGGCCGAGCTAGAGGCACACGGAGTGACTCCGCTCGGAGATGTCCATTGCAATCTTGAAACACCTGAACTAATCGAGATGGCTGCCGCCTCGGGTGAAGGCGTGCTGTCGGCGCATGGAGTACTCGTCACTCAAACTGGAAATCGAACCGGGCGATCACCGAATGATCGCTTCATCGTGCGCGAACCTGTGGTGGAGGATGACGTGTGGTGGGGGGATGTGAACGTACCGACAACCTACGAAGTGTTCGATCGGATGCGTACCAAGGTACAGGAGTACCTATCGAATCGTGACCGCTTGTTCGTGCAGGATCTTTTCGCAGGTGCTGACCCAGAGGAACAGCTTGCCATTCGTGTGGTAACCGAGAACGCCTGGCATGCGGCGTTCGCTGAGAATATGTTCATCCGTCCAACTGATGAACAGTACGAATCCCACATACCCAAGTTCACTGTGCTGCACGCACCGCACTTCCAAGCGGATGGCGAGCCGGGTCTGAACTCGGAGGCATTCGTCATCATCTGCTTCTCTGAGCGACAGGTCATCATCGGTGGAATGCGTTATGCTGGAGAGATGAAGAAATGTATCTTCAGTGTGATGAACCACCTGCTTCCGGGCAGGGGCCATCTGGGGATGCATTGCTCAGCGAACGTAGGACAGGATGGAGATTGTGCCGTATTCTTCGGACTATCTGGTACAGGGAAGACCACTCTCTCTGCAGACCCCAACAGGCCACTGATAGGAGATGACGAGCACGGCTGGAACGAGGCGGGCGTGTTCAACTTCGAGGGTGGCTGCTATGCCAAGGTGGTCGACCTCTCTCCGGAGGATGAACCTGAGATCTTCGCCACTACCCGCATGCGAGGAACAATCCTAGAGAACGTCATTCTCGACACTGATGGGATTCCTGATTTCCACAATGTCTCACTCACCCAGAACACACGTGGTTCCTATCCGCTCACCTCGATAGAGAATCGTGTGTATGATTCACGCGGCGGACACGCGCGCAATGTCGTCTTCCTTACATGCGACGCATTCGGAGTGCTGCCACCCATCTCCCGGCTTACACCCAACCAAGCCGCCTATCACTTCATCTCCGGATACACCGCCAAGGTTGCAGGCACAGAGGTGGGAGTAGTCGAGCCTAGTGCCACATTCTCCGCTTGCTTCGGTGCACCGTTCATGCCGAGGCACCCCTCGGTATACGCCGACCTGTTGTCGCGCAAGGTTGCCGAGCAGGATGCTTCTTGCTGGCTGCTGAACACGGGTTGGATAGCCGGTGGCTATGGCAACAGCGACCGAATCAAGATACGTTGGACGCGGGCGTTGCTTAACGCTGCACTAAACGGAACACTCAATGATGTTGAATGGACGAAAGACGAGCGCTTCGGATTTGAAATTCCGAAGATGTGTCCGGGGGTGCCGAGCGAAATCCTCGATCCCCGCTGCACATGGGACGATTCGATAGAATACGACAGAGTCGCTGACAAGTTGGCAATGATGTTCGCCAGCAACTTCGAGAAGTTCGCCGCTGGCTGCAGTGACGAAGTGCTGGCGGCGGCACCCACATCGCTAGGATGAGGGGCAGAACGGCTGCAAAGGCTTAGTGTGGAACCAACGCGTGCCCAGTACGTGGATTGCACTGCAGCCGCCTTGTTCCCTTCGCTGGAAGCAGAGGACAGCGTCCCTGTGATGCCTGTCGGAGAGCCTGCTTGGGTACTGCTTGACAAAGAGCGGGGCGACGGATTGGCTGCACAGCTCGGTGCGCTGCTCTCAGAACTCGGTACACGCGTGCCAGATAATTTGGCTGATGGAGTAAGCATCGATGATACCAACGGAATAGTACACATCTCCGAAGGAGCGACAATCTCAGCGTGCGTGAGAATCGAAGGGCCATGCTTCGTGGGAGCAGGGGCAGAGTTGCGCCACGCTGCCTACCTGCGAGGTGACTCATGGATCTGTTCCGAGGCGGTGGTCGGACATGCAACCGAAGTGAAGCACTCGGTACTGCTTCCCGGCGCCAAGGCTCCGCATTTCAACTACGTAGGGGATTCCCTGTTGGGTGGAGATGTCAATTTGGGGGCTGGGGTGAAACTGTCGAATCTCCGCAATGATGGACGCAACGTGCTTGTCCGTGGATTAGGTGATCCAGTAGATTCGAGATTGCGTAAATTCGGTGCGATACTTGGAGAAGGCACTGGGCTAGGCTGTAACGCGGTCACCAATCCAGGTGTTGTTCTCGGTATGCGATGCAACGTCTGGCCGAATGTCACTGTCTCGGGAGCACATCCCGCCGGCTCGGTGCTCAGGGAGTGACGAGATGAGTCGACCGAGATTGCACGGGACAGACGGTATCCGCGGGAAGGTCGTCGATTCAGATGGCTCTGAAAATCCAATTGAAAATCTGATTTTTCAACGAGAATTATCGGCTTCTGCTATGCGCATTGCGGGGAATGCGACCGGGGTGATTCTGTGCAAGCATGTGGCCAATATTGAGCACTCGATATCAGGTGGTCACGTTCCGCTGGTGGTAGTTGGCTGGGACCGTCGTCCGCGAAACGCCGAGTTGGTGGACGCACTCGAACGAGGGTTGGTTGATGGGGGCTGTCGCGTCCAGAGGGTGGGAGAGGTTCCTACCCCGGGGCTTCACCACTGTCTGCTTGAATCCGGCGCTGATGGTGGTATGATGGTGACTGCCAGCCACAACCCGGCTTCCGACTCAGGGGTCAAACTGTTCGACCTCCATGGATACAAGTCAATGCCAGCGCAGGAGGACAGTATCTCCAAGATTGCATGGGATATGGCTGCCGATACAACTGATGCTGGAAACTATGGTGGAGATGCATCTGAGCGAACAATGGACGGAATCGATGGGCTGCGTGCCTATCGAATAGGGTTGAAACGTAGGCTCGATCTATTCGAGAACATGTTCAACGTGGATTTCGAGGAACGCGATTGGTCCGACGTGGTTGCTCCGATTGGACTGCTGCTCGATAGCAGCGGAGGGGCTGCGACCGACTGGCTGGCAGCGGGCATCTCCCGTCGCGGGATTCCCACTATCGAGGTGTCCGATCGGGAGGGGGAAATCAACTCGGGGTGCGGAGCCGGTGGCCTCTCTCCAACTGATTCATGGTCTCACGAACATCTGATCGAGGAAACTCATCACCACGCACTGATTCGTGCGGTCGCCGAACGGCTGCGAGATAACGATGGTATGCCACCTTGGGAAAAGGGGCAACTCGTAGGAGCGGCTCTCGATGGAGATGGCGACCGCTGCCTGTTGCTCGAAGCGACCGGAGATGGAGTTCAGGTTGTAGATGGAGACCGAATGGCTGATGACATTCTCAGAGCAGCGCATGCGAGTGGCATTACTGATGGCTGGACGCTGGCATGCACAATTGAGACCGATCTAGCACTGCCCGCATCGCTTGACCGATTCCAGGAGCCGGTCAACTGCATCCAGACAGCTGTGGGAGACAGATGGCTCGCCCATGCATTGATGCCACCGGTCGATGCTCCGGAAAGGTTGCTATCGGGCGACCAATTTCCTGCTAGAATCGGTTGCGAGGACTCTGGACATCTGGTCATGCCCGCACCGCATCCAACCATGCCACAGCATTGGAGTCTCGTTGGCGACGGTGCGGCAACCCTGCTCTCGATGCTCTGTGCCAGAGCTTCTCTGGCCCAGTCAAGCGGGACTGCCCCGGTCGGGTTCCAGTCAGGGTGGAAGCGGCGTGTCTCAGTGTTCGGCGCAGAACGAGAGCGGTGGGACGGCCGAAATGAACTGGCGGAGGAGGTTGAGGTGTTCGTCAGAGACAGACTCTCGGAAAGAGGGGATTTGATCGATTGGAGGCGTATCGAAGTGGCCGGTGAACCAGCGTTGCTACTGCTCGAGGGAATACTGGACGGCGCAGCGGTCAGTGTGGGGGTGCGTAACTCGGGAACCGAGGCGAAAACCTCCGCGAGCATTCGGATGAGTGGATCATCTGATGGGAACAATCTCGACGGGCTGGCGGTAGCCCTCTCCACGCTGCTCGCGCAGCGGCTGATTCCTTAGTTGAATCAGAGAAGGTATCGGGGAAGGTGTCGGGCGACGACCGCGTTGGACACCATGCCCACCAAGCCCCTGTCCTCATCGACGACCGCAATCTGATTGAGGTCATTGGTGAGCATCAGTGTGGCAGCAACCATCAGTGGTGTGGTACTGTATACCTGCAGTGGAGGCAGTGTGACTGCCTGGGAAATCGGTACGGATTCCATCCAGTGGAGTTCACGATTGATGCGGTTGCGTCCGATGAGTTTCAGCATGTCGACAGCATGCACTCGTCCAACGAGTGAGCCGCGGTCATCGGTGACCATCACATGGTCCCAATCCTTCGCAATCATCGTGCGAATTACTCGGTCCATTGAATCCATCTCATTCACCTCATGAGCGGCAAGCATCACCTGTCCGCACGTCAGTTTTCGTATCTGTCGCGCAGCAGATTCTGCGCTCCGCTTCAGCGGCATTTGCTCGGTCTGTTTCTTGCTCTTGAGTAGGCCCATTTTGCTCTCTCCTCAAGCCGGCCGGACAACCGGCCCTATTTGAATCAAATGCATGGAAGTTAGCTAGATTCTCAGGGGCGGGGCGAGCCAACTTCTATGACAGAGCGAGGCAAGCCATCTGCGATGACACAGGTCTCAGCATCCGTTCTGCAGGAACTGTTGGCGATGGATGAATACGACCGAACACTGGCGCTCGACCGAATTGCTCGTACGCACAGCACCACGACCGAGGAGGTTCTCGCTCAACTGAAGGCCTACCAGTCAGGAGGAGCGGCTCCTGCGCCCAACTCATTGGACATTCAGAATCAAGTGGAGACGCAGGCAGATCCGGACGTACAGTCTGCCAACTATCTGCAGGACGCTCACCGTTATCGCGTCCGCTACGACCCGAGTCACGACGGGACAGACAGGCAAGCACAGGTCGAACAGGCGATCATGTGTCCCAGTTGCGGAGCACCCCTCGGCATCCCTGCCACACGGCCGATCAAGGTGACCTGTCCCAACTGCATGAATGAGACGCAATTCAACTCCTGAGAGAAGCGCTCGAATTCAGATGCCCCAGTAGCGTCCGGTCTCATCTCGCTCAGCGGCGGAACGCACGATGGTACGTACCAACCAGAATCCTAAGATTGCCCAGAAGGCGAGGTCCCAGTCAGCCCAAATCTGAGACGGGTCGAAAACGTACTCCTGACCCTGCAGCACCTTCAGTGACACCTTGAGCGTCGCGCTCGCCAGCGTCCAGATGACGATACCAAAAGCGATGATCTGTAGTGTTCGACCACTGAATGTCCCCCGCTTCCAACGTAGCACCAACAATGAGAGCGCGAACGCAAGGAAGGCTAGCACTATCCAAGCGAGCGAGCCCTGTAACACCAGTAGCACCAGTTCGAGTGCTCCGGGTGAGTTGTCCATCGCTACGCCGTAGACACGCCATCCTTCAGCGAGCGCGAAAATGGAGAAGAATATGGTGAACGCCCACAACAGAGACGACCCCATGGCCGCATCGGCATTCTCACGCATGTCCCGCATTATGTGGTTGAGATGCTGTTCTGCTCCGAGGCCTTTCGCCATCAGGTAGATTCCGATGAGCAGAGGCATCATCCCGATAATCACGCCGCCGTTGGGTAGAATCATGCCCAGTCCGAGCAGTATCAGAACGACCGAAAGTGGCACCAGTAAGCGTGCGCGCCATTTCTCATCCTCAATCGCCTTGGTGAGATAGTAGTAGGTTCCCTCGATACCTTTGCTCTGGCGCACGATGATTTTCTGCACGTGATCGATGTGCAGACGTGATTGTAGTAATGGAAGGATGCTCTCGTCCTCGGCTCCATCGGTGACCAGCATGCCACGGTCGGGCTGGAACTTCTCAATCACCTCCTCGAGTTGTTGAGATATGGCACGGTCACTACGCACACCCACCCGTTCGTCGCCTGTTAGCACGGAGATGTCGACCTCGTCCGTTCCCTCTGCCTGCTCCTTTAGCTGGTCATGCAGGTGCAATGCCCCTAGGATGGCATTGGTGTCACTCTCCTCGGGGTCGGCGATTCCCAAGCGCAGGGCTGCTGTCAGCACCTCCTTCCTGCCAACCACTGGGCCGCGGATACCCGCCTTCTTGCCCAAGTCGTCGTCCCTGTCCACCGATATGACCAACGTACGCGTCATGGCCCATCCTCCAACGCTGCTGCTGAAAGGGTCAGGGTCAAGGCTCTGCTATCAACCATCTGTCGTTCTGACGAGATTCCTAATCAATCGGCCATTCGATGTGCTTCGGCGCCGTCGGCGCCATCTGAACCGGATTCTTCCACCCCATCGGGTGCGCCATTCTCGACGGCCACCGGTGCATCACGCTGACGAGAGCGCTGGCTCGCGCGCACGTACTTCAACGGATGAGTTAGCCACTCTCTGCGACATAGAGAATCTTCCACCAGACCAGAGGAGACTGGGCAGCGATTGTTGAGTGCCAGCGTGTCGCACTTCTCAGGAGTGTATTCTGCTTCGTAGATTTGGCTAATCTGGTAGTTGGTGGTGTTTGCATCGTAGTCAGGGGCGTTGACGAAGAATCCGGCACACTGTTCTGGCGGAAGACCGAGCGCACGACTCATGTTGGCGAGGAAGCGGCGCCCAGCGTGATTGACGTTCTCCGCTGCATTCAGCTCGGCTATCGCTGCCAGCATACAAGGCGGCCAGTCACTCTTCTCTGCGGCGGTCACCTGCACCTCCCGGCCGCGCTGCGTCTGAAGTTCTGCCACTATCTTACCTACAGGCTCGGCTAGCATCGCGGTGACCTGCTCATCCATGCGGATGATATTAGCCTCGCAGCGAGCAATGAGTTGCGCGCGTATACGCTCCTTGATCAATCGAGACAGTCGCCCCTGAGAATCCTCGCGCGCCGTCCCGTTCATCAATACCCAGCCGTTAGCGACCGGGCGATTGGTCAACCTCCAGTAGGAACCGGTGATGCGCGGGGCTAACTCCACGAAATCCGTAAGAGGAATCTCCCAGGACCGGTCAACCCCTGCTCTCACGCTGGGGGAGTGAAGATGGGGCGTAACCGATTCACCTTCCATGGGGTCATGCCTGCGTAGATCGGAGAGGTAGGTGCGTGCTATTGTATCGAACAATTCAGCATCCGTAGTCGTCGAGAGAAGATTGTCAGCGCGGGTCGCCTCACCCTCTACCCAGCGTTTCAACAATCGTTCGTCGAGAGATGCACAAACGACGAACATCGCGTAGTAGTAACCCAGACCTTCTATCATCTGCCCGTAGTCGGTATGAATGTCCATTCGACTGTCAGCATCGATTCCCTTGTCATGCACAATCGACTCCAGCATGCGCACGTTACCACGAGTCCTCGCCTCCACCAGCCAATCCGAATTCACCAGACTATCCAGGTCAACCTCATTCTGTTTCCGAAGCTCCTTGATCCACAGTTCTCCCTGTGGCAGGAAGGGAAAGCGAGCGAGCACCACCGGGTCGGTGATGGCTGGAAGGTGCAGCGGAGCAGGCATGAGCAGCCGTCTCCTCGGTGTGCGGGTTCTTGAAGTCTGAGGCCGACGCCCGCTGGATTAGTGGCGCGGATGGTGACCGAGGTGGATACAGGGCGTCTTGAGTTGGTGGACGAGCGGTTGCTCACCATTCAGAATCGGTTCCGTGACGCATTTGGCTGGGATGAGACAGATGATCGCGACAGCGCTGTGGCACTGGTAGAAGTAGTCGAAGAAGTGCGCATCGACGCTTGGTCGCGAACGATGCGCGAGGGAGCGCTCGCCTCACTAAGAGGGAAGATTGCCGGAGGTCAGCCGACAGCCGTCCTAGGTGCAGCGGTGGAACCTGTCGAAGTCATCAACGCGCTCGCCGCCGGATGCTCACTCGTCGCCGCCGATGGTAGTGTAGGAGTACTCGAGGAACTCCCTGCAAGCGTTGCAGAAGTAGCCCGTCAACGGCTGCTGCTGGTCGTATCAGATGGAGATGGGGGGCTAGAAAGACTGCTCGCCGCAGCTGGTAGAGGTATCCCGTTCGCCGTGCACGCTCACGGAGACAACGAGCTGGAATGGCGCACTCTGCTCACTGCATTCGCTGATGCTGCCACCCCGCCACCACTCATCATCACCCACCAGACCTCGACCACTCTACTCGGCGCATACAATCCCGGGGGATTCACCGATGGAGATAGGGCCGCATGCATGCTCGTCGCTCTGGGATGCCCCCCTGCTGATATCCGGTTGCTCGGCTTCCAGAGCGACGTGATAGGACGCTGGAGTGGGGACACTGACGGGAAAATCAAACTCAAGAAACTGAAATGGATGGATGATGTCCTCGACATCCTGTTCGATGGTGGGTGAGTGCATGGATGAGGGGGGCGAACAGAAGGAATCTCGTGATAAACGAAAGCCCTCTGAAAAACTGAAACCCGTTCGGCCATGGACCGCACTGATCTTCTGGGTGCTGCTCAATCTCATCTGGATTGCCGCCCTACCGATGCCTGCGCAACATCCAGTGATGGAACCGAATACTGGGTTCCGAGAGTGGCATGATATGGAGGTACCAGAAGTCATCGGGCGCGAACTGCCGCTGCACATCGAATGTTCATTCGAACCTAAGACCGAGGCGGACAAGAGCGTGCGTGTGGTATGGAGCCTGAGGACAGATACCGTTGATGACCCAATAGAAGTCAGGACCTGGGATGCCAATCTGGGAGATGACTGCGCAACTTCGGAACACAGTGTTCCGGGGGGCGACTATGTGCTGCACGTCGAATTGTTCTACGCCAATGGAACCAAGATCGACCGTAGCAACGTGGCCGAAGTATCCGACATCAGTTTCCACATGCAGTACTGGATTTATCAGCCAGTGAGCAAGGAGGGCTTCGTCGCCGCAAACCTGCTGGGCTTCACCATCCTAGTGTTCGACCAGTCCATCCGTCACAGGAGGAGAAGGCGAAAATTGGACAAGATGACCAATCTGCCATTGCACAAACTGCGACAAAAGGAGGAGTGGGAGCAGCTCGTTGATTCGATGGAAGGCGGAGACGAAGCTGATGTAGAACGATTCGTGATGCCGACAGCGAATACAGCGGAAGCAGAACGGGAGAGGATGCGTAAGCAGTTCGCGGCACAGGAGGAGGCTCAGATGGAAGCCGCCACGGAGGGAGAATCCGATATATCCGAGAAGGAGATAATGGATCTTGTTGGCGAATTTGAGGGAACTGAGAAGGGACTGAAGGGCGACCTTGAGGCTGATGAAGACATCCACACAGTCCGCGACATCTGGAAGCGTATCGAAGAGGATGAAACCTGACGACGCATCATATGATTTGGTTAAAATAGAAATTTATGGTATCGATTCATGTTCAGATTGAACATTGGTGGAATTATGGTAACTGAAAATCGGACCCCCCCTCCCTTGATTAACAATCTAGAACCAATTCAAATCGATGCTAGTGGCTCTGTTTATGCTAGTATGGATCTGAATCGACCATCATGGTATTGGGGCTTGCTCGGACGAATCGTGGTGCTGTCAATTATCGGTTTTTCACTATGGTATTACCAGTTTGAATCTCTTGTGATTGTCATCGTCTTCTTCATCCTCGTGGTTCCAATGGAGAAAATATTCCCACGACACAAGGGGCAGAAGGTGAGGCGGCCAAAGTGGACTCTCGATGTGGCGTATGCACTTTCACAGCCATTCCTCAATGTGTTCGGGGTCATTTTTGCAGTTATCATCAGTTTCTTCTCATTCACTTGGGTGCTCGGTCTAATCGTCCGTTATTTCGGCCTCGTTGAAATGATACCAGGTTACATTCAACCCATCGTCGCATTCATGCTGTTCGATTTCATCGGATATTGGGCACATCGTTGGTATCACGAGGTCCCTGAACTCTGGAAATTCCATTCCATCCACCATTCTCCTGAGCACATGGATTGGATTAGTGGATTCCGAGTACATCCCATGGATTTCGCTTTGATTGGCCCCGGTTTCTTTTTCTTGATCTTCGCCGGATTCAGTCCTGAGACAAGTGGAATCCTCGCTGTGCTTCAGATCATCACCGGTTTATTCCTCCACGCCAACGTAGGTTGGAAACTACGTCCATTGCATCGTCTGATTCCGACACCCGAGTTCCATCACTGGCATCATGCCAACGAGAAGGAGGCTCACTGCTCTAATTATGCGGGCTTCCTGCCATTCTGGGATATCGTGTTCGGAACCTATTACATGCCCCCTGACAAGCGCCCTGAAAAATATGGAGTTGATGATGAACTACCCGAAGGTATGCTTGGTCAGTTGATGCATCCAATTCGAGATTGGGGTAATCCTCTACGATTTTTCATTCACCCATTCCGAACTATTGGCTCGTGGTGGA
>CAXEUS010000047.1:0-4883 GCA_963999385.1 uncultured Candidatus Poseidoniales archaeon
CGCGCCCGAACCACCTCCTGTCACCTCGACCATCCCCCCCATCACGGAGAAGTAGGCTGGGAAGGCGATGGCGAACAGCAGCGAGATGACGACTATTGTGATGGCCCGCTGAGTACCGAACAACTTCTGCATCAGGTCCATCCCTCATCCTCATCTTCGATGAGGTGCTGGAGAGTTATCAACCTGCCACCACGATGCGTTCATTCCCCTGCATCTGCGGACAGGTCCCAGTTGGTGGGTGGCCAGATGGGAGTGTCCACGGGTGGCCATGCGCCCCGTTCCGTGGCAGACCCCTCTCCGCTGAATGTACGTCGGGAACGGCGGAATACTGGAAGTAGGAATCCGATGAGCGAGCGCTCGCGGAACGTCCAGCGCCAAGGGCAGCGGGGAAGCCGGGTAACCCAGTGTTTGAACAGCAGTTCCCAGTCGTCGCCTTCGATTGAGTCCGGGATGAGCCATTCGATGATGCATATGGAGCCCGCCGAGCCCTGCACATGAGAGTGCGCCTGTATGGCAAGGGGCGCCAACGGACCGTCATCGATGACGAGTCCAAGTGAGCGGGTGGCTTGAGCGATGGGCATGATAATCGCCCAGCGATCGACCAGTTTGCTTCCTGAAATTCTGTGACATTTCCAGCCGGCGCTGGTCGCAAGTTGCCTGAGAGCGCGGACGGCTGCTGCTGGTGTGATGCTCGTCTCCAACTTCAGCAGCCGCTCACTCATCGGAGGGACTCCTACCGCATCCGCTCATATCGCTTGCGCGAAGGACGTTCTGCGCGCCGCAGCGTGGCTGACGCCTACAGTAACGCAGGGCGACTCGCCTCGTTGGGGTTGCTCACCCGAACAGAGATCCGAGACCTTCGAAGCCCGCCGCATCATCCTCTTCCTCAGCCGCAGCTTCTTCGGCTGGGGCTTCGGCTTCGGAACCGCCGGCAGCGGCTGGAGCTGCGGCGGCCGGGGCGGCCACGGCGCTGGTCATCGCATTGCCGATGTCCACGCCTTCGAGGCTTGCGCATAGCGCTTTCACGCGTGCGTCGTCAGCCTTCACGCCCGCGGATTTCAGCACCGCGTTGACGTTCTTCTCGTTGATCTCATTCTCTGCCGAGTGCAGCAGCATTGCAGCATACACATATTCCATTTTTCTCACCTTGTTTGTTTCAACCGAACAGGTCTCCGAGTCCGCCGAATTCGGCATCCTCTTCCTCAGGCTCATCCTTGGCTGCCTCCTCGCTGGTTGCCTCATCGGCACCTGCGTCGGTTGTCGGGGCAGCCTCGTCTACAGTCGGTGCCGCCTCGAGGGTGGCGACCAACTCATCGTCTAGAGCTGAGGAATCCAATTGACCCGCGAGGGTCAGGGCGTGGGCGCTGGCAGTGGCGATTAACACCGGGATGGTGCCGCTGTTGCTGATGCCTGTGTTGATGGCGACTGTGAGTGCGTTGGCAACCGCCTGCGCTAGGAGTGCATTCGTGTCAATCGAGAGCACGTCTGGTGGCATGACCACGCCATCGACGATGATACCGCACAGGATGATACCAATCTCAATCGGCTTGACTTCCAACTTATCGAGCATCAGCCCGAGTTCTCCATCAATTACTTCGCCGGCCTTGACTGGAGTGACTGTCTTGACGATGTTCACCTTGCCCTTCTCAATCTTGGCAGGGATGCCCACCGCTGACAATTCACCTACGATTGGGCCAGGTGGGAAATCGGTGGGTCCTTGTTCGATGACGATATCTTCCGGAGCGATGTCACCCTCCTTAGCAGCACGTCCCGTGCGCGTATCCTCTAGTTGCTCGAACAACTGGGATATGTTGAGTGAGTTCGAATGGACGATCATCGGCTGCTGAGCACCTTCAAGCATTGTCTCAAGTTGGTCCTCTGGTAGACCGGCTTCGTTCCACGCCCGCCTGAACAGTGTCTTCTTCGCCATTGTGAGTGTCATGTCTTTTCGTAGGCTGCTACGCATCTCAAGCATCGCCTGAGCAGGTACTCCGGCAACGTCGACAATACCGAGGATACCGTCGTTACTGAGCAACTCCGCCAACTCGCCGATGCGGTCGACCTTCCACTGTGTGGCTTTGGCCATCATGTGTATTTCACCTCCACCTTGACAGAGGGGCCCATTGAAGTCTTGACGTAGAGCGAGCGAACGTTGCCCGCGCCCCGCTCTAATTTACCTGTGACTCTGTTCCATACTTCGTAGGCGTTCTCACTGATTGCCGACTCACCTTGGTCGCGCGCGCCCACTACCGTGTGGAATGTGATATTGTCACGACTGCGTACCAGAGTAGTGCTTTGCAGAGCCTTAGCGATGTTGGCTGGGTCTATGTTCGGAGGCACGGGTCTAGGCATCTTACCACGCGGCCCAAGTACGACACCGAGGTGGCGGCCAATGTCTGCCATGTGCGGTATTTCGGAGAGGAAAAAGTCGTGCTTGCCTGCCAGTTTTCGTGCAGCCTGTTTGTTGCTCCCAAGGTCCTCGATTTGTGCAGGTTCGATGACAACGAGTCCGGCGTCGCGCGCTTTGATGGCCATTTCTCCCCCGGCGAACATGGCGATGTTCAGCGGCTTGCCGCGACCCTGAGGGAGACGGACCTCCTCTTGGATGCGGTTGGCGGGATTCTTCAGGTCGATGTCGCGGATGGTGAAGGATAGCTCTACGCTCTCTACGAAATTACGCTCAGGCGCCCCATCGAGCGCCTTCTTCACTGCTTCCTGAATGTGTGTCTGCATTTTTTCTCACCCCTGCGGTCGGCGAGGTTTCCCTCTCCCGCAATCCGTGATTAGTTGAATCGTTCGTCGTATTCTCCTTCCTTTACCTTGATGATGAACTCCTTGGGCACGAGACCCTCGATGTGGCAGCGCATGGATACGCACGTGCCCATTAATTCTAATGAACGTGCTTTTGTGTCCTTACCAGTCAGGTCCGATTTATCGTTGGCAATCTCGATGATCTGGTCGAGTGTGATGTTGTGTACGTTGGGGTCGGAAGGAGTGTCGATTTCACCCTCCCACGAGCCGTTGAATTTCTTTCCCTTACCGATGACCGCCGTGCGGATACGTCGAGAAGCCCAGTTGTCAGACATCAGGTCACCTCATCAGGGGGTTCTCGCCGACCTGCTCCCTGTATTTAACCAAAGCGAGTGAGCCACCGAACTCTAGTTTCTGCACATCGAAGCGGGGTACTTCTCTACATCGATTCTGTCAATGGATTTCAGGTGTTCTCAAGTAAGCAAATGGTCAACTCGGCGCATTAGCGTGGGTGAGCGAACATGCGTGCGCGATTCAAACCACTGCGATACGGTTAAGGCACCTTCAGCGAGCCTCGACACATGCGCCATTTGATTGACCGGGTGCTTGAACTGCAAGAGAATGAGATTTCCGAGTCGGATTCCGAGCCTAACGAGGATGACCGTGAGTTACATCGTCTGCTGCAGAGTCTGCAACCGCGAATCCGCGTCTTTGGATGTGGAGGGTGCGGTTGCAATACAGTTCAGAGACTGGGTGAAGAGGGATTGCTGGACGAGGACCACGTCCTCGGTTACGCCGTGAACACCGATGCTCAGCACTTGCTACGCTCAAATGTGGCACATAAGATTCTCATTGGAAGAACCGCACGCGGTCGAGGCGCTGGTGGCGACCCCGAGAAGGGGGAGAAAGCCGCGTATGAATCCGAGCGCACACTCACCAAGGCAATCGTTGATTGTGACCTAGCCTTTGTCACCGGGGGACTTGGTGGGGGAACTGGCACCGGCAGCGCGCATGTGATAGCGCGGCTAGCCAAGAGCGCGGGAGCGCTAACAATCGCCGTAGTCACCTATCCATTCCAATCCGAAGGTACTCTCCGTCGACAGAATGCTGAATGGGGTCTGCAGCGATTGCGTGAAATCTGCGATACCGTTGTAGTACTTCCCAACGAGAAGTTGCTCGAAGTGGAGGGAGTTCGCGATCTACCAATTGAATCCGCCTTCCGCGTCGCCGACGAACTGCTGATGCGTTCAATCGCCGGCGTATCTGAGATGATTACCAAGGATGGACTGGTGAATCTCGACTTCGAGGATTTGCGCAGCGTGATGGAGAACGGAGGCGGCATGGCGATGATTGGACTCGGCGATGCTTCGGGTGCCGACCGTGCACTGGAAGCAACAGATCAGGCACTCACATCACCGCTGCTGGATATCGATGTATCCGACGCCCGCGGGGCACTCGTGAACGTCGTTGGCGGATCGTCACTCACACTCGGTGAAGCAGAATCATGTGCTCAGTACATCCGGGATAAAATCAACCCATATGCTCGCATTATATGGGGTGCTACGGTCGATGAATCTCTGGGTAGTAATATGCGCGTGCTGCTAGTGTTGACTGGCGTTAAGAGCGAGCAGATATTCGGAGCGGCGGCGAACCAGCAGATGCGCACCATGCGCAACCGAGACCTTGAGTTCATCAACTAAGATGGAAGTGCTTAACTTCCCCATTGTTCGGCAGCCTTGACCATTGCTCGCCATGGGTGCAGGATTCGATAGACCCGCAACCATTCCGGCGTGCTTAAAATGGGGCTCTAGGTCGGGGTGAACCCTAGGTGTTCAGACATGGCCAGTGATGACTCTCGATTTGGCGGCGGCGATGCCACGTTTGAGGAGCGTGTTCAGGACATTCAGGACAACATCGAAACCAGTGTGCGCAAACTTGGAAGAGGTTCGTGGGCAAGGATTCTCCGAATGGCGCGCAAGCCTACCAAGTTGGAGTTCCGTCAGACCGTCTGGGTATGCAGCATAGGGATGCTCGTTCTCGGGTTCATCGGTTACGTCATTCTGGTGGCGATGGACACAGTGTTACCCAAGTTCTTCGTCTGGGTTACTGGTTGAAGTTACTCTCTGAGGTGA
>CAXEUS010000048.1:0-2331 GCA_963999385.1 uncultured Candidatus Poseidoniales archaeon
GGTCGAACTGCTCGACCCTCTCAATGGCAACTGGGACTGCATACTGCTTGACCCGGAATCAGAGGCGAATCTTGAACAGACCATTGGAATGGAGACCTGGGAGGCGTTAGCGAACTTCGCAGACCAGCACTCATGTGACCAAGTTCTCGACTTTGATTCGGACGGACTTCCGAACTACGTGGAGGAGCGCTACGGAACGAACCCGCTCTCCGATGACAGTGATGGGGATTTGATTCATGATGATGTTGAGATTAGCAAGGTGCCGATAATGCTCGAAGTGGTGTGTGGTCTCCCGGTACTCAGTCCGCCAACCGAGAACGGTCCATTCACTACCCTGCTGAACGCCATGCCAAGCACGGTCAATCCCGACGACTGGTTCCTAGAGGACATGGATGGTGACGGGCGCAACAACGGCCCTGGAGACTGGGACACTGATGGAGATGGCATGCCAGATGGATTCGAATTCTGCTACAATATCATTCTCAATCCGGCCAACGCCTCTGATGCATTCGGTGACGATGATGGCGATGGCCTGAACAACCGCGCCGAGTATGATGTTGCCCGCACCTGGGGAGATGCCAACTTCACCAATCCACTGAAGTTCGACACCGATGAAGACGGAATGCCGGATGGATGGGAGGCGGAGAATGGTCTGCACCCAGTTGACGGAAGCAACGCCGACGAGGACCCAGACATGGATGGATGGGATGTTGACGGCGATGGGAAAGTGCGCTACGACGACCTTGTGGGGGTGGCACGTGTCTATTCGATTCCTGTGGAACTGATGGACTGGGTCGATGTCAATCAGACCGTCGCCTACGCTAAGGTGACTCATGCTGGAGGCACACAAGAGACGATTCCGTTGAAGTCTAACAGCGCCGGATACGTCTACGAGATTCCTGCGCTGATCCTGCTCAACGGCCCCGCTAACGATAATGAAGTCACCAGCAGAAACTACGTCTGGGTGGTAGTTGTAGAACCCGAGGAGATGTTCACTAACACCGAGGAATACCAAGCTCGTGACCGCGACCGTGATGGAATAATCGACGGGCGCTCCACCGACCCTCTCAACCCGGACACCGACGGTGATGGGCTGAAGGACGGTATCGAAGTGGGTGGCTGGACAATCCTTGTGGTGAGCAGGGGCGTGCACAACGTACTGGTCACCAGCGATCCGGGCGATGTCGACACCGATGACGATGGTCTTACAGACTGGCGCGAATTCTCGGAGACGTTTACCAACGCCTCCAACAAGGACACTGACAGCGACGGATTGGAGGATTACGTGGAATCGATTGATGGATTCCTGTGGGATGGTGAGTCGTACTTCACCAACGCCAGCATGTTCGACACTGATATCGATGGACTAGAGGACGGAGAGGAGGTCGTCTCAGGCGCGGACAACTACATCACCAACGCCAACGACTCTGACTCGGACGATGATGGCCTTAAGGATGGTAACGAGGTACTACACATCCCTAGGCCATGGCAGCAAGCGACCAACCCACTGGTCAACGATACCGACATGGACGGCATGTTGGACGGGTGGGAGATGCAGGTTGAGTCGACGATGGACAACACTCATTCTCACTCACTTTGGGTGACTATGAACAACTGGATGCCACCGGGCTGTGACGACATGCAGCAATGTGGACGAGGCCCAGGTGGCTGGATCTGGTTGAACAGCATCCAAGGATTCGCCAGTTACGGAGACAAGAACAACGACGGAGAACCTGATCCGCGATACTTCATTCACGAGATGAATCTGACAGGATTCACACTACCGAATTCGGGGGGGCGCTGGGCTCTCGACCCAGCATGGGGCACGATGCTCGACTCTGATTTCGATATAGACAACGATACGCTCCCGAACGAACTTGAAGGCCCGAGCCGCTGGGACACTAACCCTGTTGACGATGACACTGATGGTGACCGTCTTCCCGACGGATGGGAGGTGCGCTACAGTGCACAGGCGATAGCAGAAGGCCTGGTGGACAACGCATCACTGGAACAACTAGGCTCCCGCGGACCGATGGACCCATCTGTCCCTGACAGCGATCAGGATGGCATCCCTGATGGGGAGGAGGACTTCGATCACGATGGCCTCAACCGCACCGCCCTGCTGAACAAGTTCTGCCCCGGGTGGGACGACCCTACCTCGAGCTACTGTCACATCGATCCAGACGACCCCGAGGGGTCAAAATTCTACGACGACCTTGAGAACTTCACCAACTACGAGGAGATGCTGAATGGAACCAATCCGGTGCACAACGACTCCGATCTCTGTCCCGACGGTAGTTCCTGCCCAGACGGATGGGAGGATGGCCCCGA
>CAXEUS010000049.1:0-5067 GCA_963999385.1 uncultured Candidatus Poseidoniales archaeon
ATTCCTGGCGGAGGTCCACCCATCGGCGGCATCGCTCCTGGCCCCATTCCTGGCGGAGGTCCACCCATCGGCGGCATCGCTCCTGGCCCCATTCCTGGTGGAGGTCCACCCATCGGCGGCATAGCAACGGGTGGTGTCTCGACAGGAGGTTCAGCAGGAGGCGCTACAAGTGGTGGTGATTCGAGCAACGGATCGGCTTGAGGTTCAGGCTCAGGCTCTGGTTCAGGGGCAAGGGCCTCCAATGGCGGTCCAGTGGGTGTTGGAGCTTCCAGTGGTGGTCCAGTAGGAGCAGGTGCCTCGAGTGGTGGTGTGACGGGAACCAGTACTTTGAGTGGAGGCTCAGATGGTTCTGGTGCAGCCAAAGGGGGTCCGACCGGTGCCGGTTCAGGGGCTGGTGGGGGGGCTAGTGTAGCCAATCTGGCCGCCTCTGATGCAGCTGCCTCAGCGGCTTGAGCTTCCTGTGCCTTCCTTCTCTCGGCGTCCTCCGCCTCCTTGGCCAAGGCATTCGCCCGCGCCGCTTCCATTGCCGCTTCCTTCTCGACTTTGTCCACCTTGGCCTGTTCAGCGTCGCGGACGCGGACGAGTTCGTCCATCTCGACCTTGAAGGCATCCTCAAGCGTGGCCGGAGTTTTCGCTTTCGTCATGTGCACGCCGGATGTGCGAGCGTGGGACGTAATTTGAATCCGATGGGTGCATGGGCTGCTTCTGTCTGCTCGAAAGCGTTGATGTGAAGGCGACTTCTCGCCGTTGCGTGACCCGCATCGGGATACTGGTCAACCCGGATGCCGGGCTGGGTGGTCGGCTCGGCTACAAGGGGAGTGACGGGCGCGCCGCGGAAGCACGCGCCGCCGGCGCAGTCGACCGTTCAGGTCCTAGGATGGCTGATGCCCTGAGCCGGTTTTCAGAACTCCTTACACATCTGAGGGATGTTCCTGAACTGCTGACCTGTGCGGGTCGCATGGGGTCAGACTGGATTCCCGAGGGTATCTCCGCTAACGTGATGGTCTCCGTGGAGTCCGAGACCTCTGCCGATGATACGAGACGGGCGGTCACTGAACTACTTGATTCGAACATTGACTTGTTGTTCTACGCCGGAGGTGATGGCACCACCCGGGACATCGTGGCTGCCTTGGAATCAACTGAGCGGACAGACCTACCGATAGTCGGAGTACCGACAGGCGTCAAGATGCACAGCGGCTGCTTCGCCGCTACTCCACGCGCTGCCGCTGAAGTGCTCGCAGCTTGGCTAGCCGGTGACTTGATGCTCGCCAGCACGGAGGTGATGGATCTCGATGAGGTGGCGTATCGCGAGGGTGAGTGGAAGGTGCGGATGTACGCCGAGGTGCAGACCCCTTCGTCTCCTCGATGGATGCAGGGGGCGAAGATGCGCGTGGCTGCGGCTGAAGAGGAGGAAGTGCTCGAAGGGCTGGCCGCTCACGTAGGGGAACTGGCGGAGGAGAACCCGGGCATGCTCATCATCTGGGGCTCTGGTGGAACACTCAGAGCGATGTCCGAGAATCTTGGCATGCAAACCACTCTGTTGGGCATCGATGCCAGTCGAGACGGCGTTCTCGTCGGCCGCGACCTCGCCGAAGATGGCCTTCTGGAACTGCTGGAATCCGATTCCGACAGTGTTCTGCTGTTGCTTTCCCCCATGGGGGGTCAAGGCTTCCTCATCGGGCGGGGTAACCTGCAACTATCTCCCGCGGTGCTGCGCGCTGTGGGAGTGGACAACATCCTCGGGGTTGCGACTCCCGGGAAACTCGCCATCTTGTCCGAACTGCGTATCGATTCCGGCGATGTAGACCTCGATGCTGATATCCGCGAACAGCGCTACCTCAGGGTCCTTCAGGGCTATCGCACGACCCGTCTCATCAAGGTCGCCGAATGATTGGTCATGAGTTGATTCGGTCGACAGCGGCCTGAACGAGGCCAAGGAAGGGTGGGCTCGGCCGGTTGGGTCGACTCTTGAACTCGGGGTGGTATTGGGTTCCGAAGTAGTAGGGATGATCATCGAGTTCCATGATCTCCATCCGCTGCCCCTCAGTGTCCCGTCCGACGAACTTCAATCCAGCATCCTCCAAGGCTTCGATCATGTCAGGGTTGACCTCGTAGCGGTGGCGGTGGCGCTCGTCGACCTCCGTTGCGCCTCCATAGAGGCCGTGGGCTGTGCTGCCGGAGTTCTGTAGCATGGTCGTGCGGCTACCAAGACGCATCGTCCCTCCCATGTGAGTAGTGCTTCCTTCTGGCATGAAGATGACCACCGGGTGGGCGGTCTTCTCGTCGAACTCCGTGCTGTTTGCTCCATCCATGCCGAGCACGTTACGGGCGAACTCGATTACGGCTACTTGCATTCCGAGGCACACCCCAAGATAGGGGACGTTGTTCTCACGGGCGTACTGGGCAGCGATTGCTTTCCCTTCGATTCCGCGGATGCCGAATCCACCGGGAACTAGAACACCGTCGGCTGCCTTCAGGTCGGCCCATGACTTGGCGTGCAGTTCAGGGGAGTCGCGCTCAGCATCTGATTCCAGATTGGCCGCTTCCACCCAGGAGATGTTCATCTGCGAACCGACCGAGAACGCTGAGTGCTGCAGCGCCTTGATGACCGAGAGATAGGAGTCGGTGAGTCCGGTGTACTTGCCGACCATGGCGATGTTCACCTCGCCTTCTAGCGAGTCAACGCGGGCGGCCATCTCTCTCCACTGTTCGATGAGCGGGCGCTTCTTGCTCATGTCGAGACCGAACTTCTCGCACATGAGTCGTGTAGCCCCTTGTTCCTCGAGCATCAGCGGTACGTGGTAGATGTTGGAGACGTCGTGCGCACTGAACACATGGTCATCGGCTACGTGACAGAATAGGGCGAGTTTCGCCTTGGTGGCATCCTCCAACGGTTCTTCAGAGCGACAGACGAGGAAGTCCGCGCTGATTCCTGCGCCGCGCAGCTCCTTCACAGTGTGCTGAGTCGGCTTGGTCTTCTGCTCTCCGACCACACCGAGTACCGGCACTAGACTGACGTGAACGAAGCAGACGTTCTCCCGTCCGACCCTGAACTGGAATTGTCTCAACGCCTCCACGAAGGGGGCACTCTCGATGTCTCCCACAGTCCCTCCCAGTTCTACCACACAGACATCTGGCTCGGCACCGTTGCCATCCACGGGGATGTGCGCCACTCGCTCAATCCATTCCTGGATCTCGTTGGTGATGTGCGGAATCACCTGCACAGTCTTGCCGAGGTAGTCTCCTCGCCGCTCCGCTTCGATGACATTGGCGTACACCTTGCCGGTGGTGAGGTTGTTGTCGCGCGTGAGCGTGATATCGAGGAATCGTTCGTAGTTGCCCAAGTCAAGGTCGACCTCGCCGCCATCGTCAAGCACGAACACCTCGCCGTGCTCGAACGGTGACATCGTTCCCGCGTCGGTATTCAGGTAGGGGTCGATTTTGATTGCTGTCACCCGCAATCCGAGTGACTTGAGCAGCACGCCGAGACTGCTGGCGGTCACTCCCTTGCCTAATCCTGAGAGAACCCCACCGGACACGAATACGTACCGCATCACCATCAACGGGATATGGACCCGATGGGCGACGCCTATGAAGGTTCTCGCGATAATGCATGAACTCGCACATCACGAGACTTCCCGCGCAGGTTGAAGTGCCGCCACCGATTCAGCCGCGCAATGACCAGCGAGAGTTCTCGTCGGGTGTTGGTTACAGGCGCTTCGGGGCAGATAGGAACCGAACTGGTGGCTGCCTTACGCACTCGTCTTGGAAAAGATGGCGTGGTCGCTATGGACCTCCGTGATTCTGAATCTGGGGACGGACCATCAGTCGTTGGAGATGTGCTCGACAGAATGGGCATGGATGCAATCGTGCAGGAGTGGGACATAGGCACAGTCTACCATCTAGCGGCGATATTGTCGGCAACCGGTGAGCGTGATCCAGCGGCTTGTTTCGAGATCAACATGGGAGGTCTGCTGAATGTTCTGGAACTCGCTCGCGAGAACGACCTACGCGTGTTCGCACCATCCTCGATTGCAGTGTTCGGGCCCGATGTCCCTCCCGTGGCATCTCAGGATGCACATCTGAATCCTACCACGATGTATGGGATGACTAAGGTGGCTGGTGAACTGCTGGCTGATTACTACTCAGAGGCGCATGGTGTTGACGTCCGCGGGGTGAGGTATCCCGGGCTGATATCTTGGAGAACCCCTCCGGGTGGTGGAACGACTGATTACGCCGTGTCCATCTTCCACTCTGCCATCCACGGATTGCCCTACACCTGCTTCCTAAGCGCAGATACCCGTCTGCCGATGATGTACATGGATGACGCCATCCGAGCAACGCTTGAGTTGATGGATGCGCCGCGGGAGCAGTTGAGCTGTCCTGCGAGTTACAACCTTGCAGCGGTCTCTTTCAGCGTCGAGGAACTGGCGACTGAGATTCAGAGAAGCGTTGCTGGTTTCGAGGTGGAATATGCTCCTGATGAGCGGCAGGCATATGCTGATTCTTGGCCGGATTCCGTCGATGATTCGTCAGCCCGCGCCGACTGGGACTGGGAACACGAGTTCGGGCTGGAGAAGATAGTATCTGAGATGTTGGAGAACCTCAAGCGAGACCAGCGGCTGGAGACGGCTTGATTCGCCTCAGATTCACTTCATGCCGTGATTGTTCATGAACAGCGGGATGGCTGTCAGCACGCCACAGACCCCACTACTGCAGAGTCCACCCACCACAGTCCCACCGACTGTCATCATCCTTATCGATCCTGGCTCCATTCCTTCAACGTCTGGAAATGGCATGGCCGCTACCAACACTATTGCTAACAGATAGGAGATGCCAAGGATTCCCCAGGAGTAGTAGATTCCTTTCCGTTGATAATCCTGAATCATCCAGCCACTGTACAGGAATGCAATTCCCATAACCACACCACTTAATCCCTGCATGTAGTATATCCAGTCGGGTGTGGCGTATTCCTGATAACCCGGCGAAATTCCACCAATGAACTCGTTTATCAAAGGTCCAGCGAACGCGTTGAAGATTCCCCCTAGGATAGAAAATCCGGCGTAA
>CAXEUS010000050.1:0-5211 GCA_963999385.1 uncultured Candidatus Poseidoniales archaeon
GAAAATTGAGGCTTTTTTGTATATTATTTATTTCAACTAGACTAGAGTTACATCATACCACCCATGCCACCCATGCCACCCATGCCACCCATATCTGGCATTCCACCACCGGCTTCCTTGTGCTCTGGGTCGTCGGCGATGAGGGTTTCTGTGGTCAGAACCAAACCAGCAATAGAACCAGCCGCCTGTAGGGCGTTGCGCGTCACCTTGACAGGATCAATGATACCCGCTTCCAGCATATCGACGTAGTCATTGATTCGAGCATTGAAGCCAAAGTTGGCATCGTCACTAGCTAGCACTGTTGTAACCACTTCAGCGCCATCGACGCCAGCATTTCCAGCAATCTGAGTCAAGGGCGCTGAAAGCGCATCGTGGACTAGTCGGATTCCGACTGCTCTATCGCCGTCGGTCGTGGATTCGAGTTCGGCGAGGATGGAACGAGCGCGTAGTAGAGGCACGCCCCCACCAGCAATGACTCCCTCTGCCATCGCCGCTCTAGTGGCGCTGAGAGCGTCGTCGACTCGTGCCTTGGTCTCCTTCATCTCAGTCTCTGTAGCTGCTCCAACCTTGAGTACCGCTACACCTCCAGTCAGCTTGCCAATTCGCTTCTCTATCTTCTCACGGTCCCAGTCACTGCTGGCGAGTTTCGCTTGACTGCGGAGGAGGTCTGCTCGATCCTCGACTGCCTTTTTATCACCAGCTCCGCCGACCATGGTGGTCTTGCTCTTACCGATGATGATGCGTTCACAACTCCCTAGACTCGTTGGACCTTGGGTCTTCAAATCAGCACCCTGGTCCTTGCACAGAACTGTGGCTCCAGTGAGTACAGAGATGTCCTCGAGTTGCTCACCCAGTTCGTCGCCAAACCCGGGGGCCTTCACAGCCACCGCCTTGACAACCCGGCTGACGACGTTGAGAACTAATGTAGCAAGGGCTTCACCCTCGATATCCTTAGCCACAATCAGTAATGGGCGCTTCTGCTGTACACTCGCCTCAAGTGAGGGTAGTAGATCCTGAGCGGTGTTGATAGTCATGTCTGTGAGCAACACAAGTGGTGATTCGTGAACCGCTTCGCGCTTCTCTCGGTCCGTGATCATGTACGGGCTGATGTAGCCCTTGTTGAACTCCATCCCTTCGACTACATCGAGAGATGTCTCGATTGATTTCGCCTCTTCGACGGTAATCACTCCTTCGCGGCCGACTGCATCGACTGCTTCTGCAATCAGTGAACCGATAGCCCCGTCGTTGTTGGCGGCGATTGTTGCCACCTGTTTGATTGTCTCAGACGCCTCTACTGGAACTGCTTGCTCCTTCAATGCGCTGACAACCGCTTCAACGGCTGCGTCGAAACCCGCTTTGAGTTCCACGGGGTTGGCCCCCTCATCGCGCAGTGCTAGCCCGTTGTGACACAGACTCTGCGCCAGAATGCTCGCTGTAGATGTACCGTCACCAGCATTATCTTGTGTTTTGCTTGCCACCTCTTGGATGAGTTTCGCGCCCATGTTAGCGAACGGGTCAGCGAGTTCGATGTCCTTGGCGATGGTGACACCGTCATTGATGATCGTGGGGCTGCCCCATGATTTCTCAAGCACAACCGTACGCGCTGCTGGCCCCAATGTGGGGCTGATTGCGTTAGCAACGGCATCAACGCCTTCCAACAATTTCTGACGTGCTTCTTCACCATAAATGATTTTCTTCGCTCCCATAATCTCACCTCACTCAATGACCTTCGCCTGCAGGTCCTCTTCCTTGATGAGTAGGAAATCCACACCCATCCACTCAAGTTCCATACCTCCATATTGACGATATATGACGCGGTCGCCAGGGTTGACGTGTTCTACATCCGGGCCGATTGATACTATCGTTCCCACTGTCATCTTCTCGCGCGCTTCCTCTGGAAGTAGCAGGCCAGATGTGGTTTGTTCAGCGGCCTGCTGAATCTCAATCAGTACCATACTTGCCAATGGCTCAATCCCAACACCCATCTAATTTCTCTCACTACCTATGCGACTCATCTGAGTCAGGCAAACGTCGGGAAAAACGGGGTCTACTTAAATCCGACGAGAGGGGTTCTCACAACAACTGTTTGAGATACTTCCCTGTATAGGACGTTTTGTGCTCAGCTACCTGTTCTGGTGACCCTTCCACAACGACTTTGCCGCCTCCTTCACCACCCTCTGGGCCAAGGTCGATTACCCAGTCAGCCGACTTGATGACATCGAGGTGGTGTTCGATGACTATCACGGTGTGTCCGTTGCTGCGAATACGTAGCAGCACGTCGATTAACTGGCGGGTGTCGGCAAGCGCGAGACCTGTGGTGGGCTCATCGAGGATGTAGATGGTGTGACGGTTGGCCGGGCGGTGTAGTTGGGTTGCAAGTTTGACGCGCTGAGCTTCTCCACCCGATAGAGTCGTGGCTGGTTGGCCGAGGTGGATGTAACCCAACCCCACATCGACCATCGTCTGAAGAATACGATGTAGTGAGGTATGGCTGGAGAAGAACTCGGCAGCCTCTGACACAGTCATCTCGAGCACGTCGGCTATTGTGCGCCCCTTCCAAGTTACCTCCAGAGTCTCGCGTGTGTAACGAGAGCCGTTGCAGACGTCACAAGTTACCCATACATCAGGGAGGAAATTCATCTCCATCTTAGTGGAGCCAGCACCCTTGCATGCTTCACAGCGCCCACCACGGACATTGAAGGAGAAACGCCCCGGCTGGTAGCCTCGCTCACGCGATAGTGGTGTCTCTGAGAACAATGTACGAATGCCCGTGAAGGCCTTCGTGTATGTGGCTGCGTTCGAACGAGGTGTCCGGCCGATTGGCGACTGGTCGATGACAATCACCTTGTCCACATCATCATGTCCTTCGAGACTGTTGTGTCTACCGGGGCTGGCATCAGCGGAATGCAGGTCGCGCAGCAATGCTGGGGCGAGTGTGTCGGTGACGAGTGTGGACTTGCCGGAGCCGGACACTCCTGTGACGGCGATCATGCAACCCAAGGGAAAGTGGACATCGATTTCCTGTAGGTTGTTCTCACGAGCTCCCAGAACACTGAGATAATCTCCATTGGGTTTGATTCTCTCTGTAGGGAGGGGTATTTTCTTCGCGCCCGATAGGTAGGCCCCGGTGATGCTATCTTCACTAGATAACAGATCATCAATACCCCCACTAACGATGATGTGGCCGCCTTCGCGTCCTGCACCGGGACCAATATCAACCAACCAATCAGCCTGCCTGAGTGTGGCCTCGTCGTGCTCAACCACGAGGAGTGTGTTACCGATATCTGTCAATTCACGTAGTGTTTCCAAAAGGCGGGCGTTGTCGCGAGCGTGCAGACCGATGCTTGGCTCATCGAGCACGTACATCACCCCAGTTAGCCGGGTGCCTATCTGAGTAGCCAGCCGAATGCGTTGGGATTCGCCGCCAGATAGTGAATTGGAACGGCGGTCTAGTGTGAGGTAGTCTAGACCGACGAGAGCTAGGAAACGCAGTCGGGACTCGATTTCTTTGAGAACCTCGCGGCCGATGTGAAGATTTCGTTCAGAGAGTTGCTCGGCCGAATCAAGCACATCTGTAGATGGAGCGGGGCGGCCGATACGTTCCCACGTGTCGTTGTCGGTTGCTCCAGATGCCCACACCTGCACAACAGCGAGTGCTTCCAACACACTGCATGTGGAAAAGTGTGGAAGAGAGACTGCGCCAACAGTAACCGCGCGGACGGCGGGGTTGAGTTTCTGGCCTGAGCAGCCGGTGCAGGGGTCGTCGGTCATGTACGAAATCAACCGGTTACGATTGCGCTCACTGCTGGTGTCTGTGAAAGTTCGCTCCAATCGCTTGAACACACCCTCCCATGGTCTGACCATCTGGTAACTTGAACCGCGGTCGTTTTGGAATAGGAATTGAATTTCAGTGGACCCCGAACCATGCAACAGAATTTCCTGAGATTCTTTATCTAGATCAGAAAACGGTACGTCTGTGGGTATGTCGTAGTGTTCGCATACCTGAATCATCTGCGTGCGATACCAACCAGCCATCATAGATGTCTGGAATGCGCGAACGCACCCCTCTGACACGGCGCGCGTCTCGGTGATGAGAAGTTCGTAAGAGAACTGCCGCTGTACACCCAAACCCTGGCAATCAGGGCACGCCCCTAGTGGATTGTTGAATGAGAAAACTCGTGGGCTCATCTCAGGCATGAATGCGCCGTGCTCAGGACAGGCGAATTCCTCTGAATAGGCGATTGTATCACCTACTTCGGCTGAACTTGATTCTTCTTCACCCCCCCCTCCCTTCGGGCCCCGTAGCGATTCAATCGCCACGGTGCCGCCGCCAAGCAATAGTCCTGATTCGACTGCTTCTGTCAAACGCTGGCGGTTGACTCTAGACAATGGTGTCCTGTCAATTCTAACGTCAATGTCGTGGCGGAGGTTCTTCTCTAGTCCAGGGGGGGTTTCCAATTCGGCCTCTCTTCCGTTCACGCGCGCGTGCACATACCCCTGTTCGACCAATTGACGAAACAGGTCGGCGTGCGTCCCCTTGCGGTTACGCACAACTGGTGCCCAGACTGCGACCGTGTGGTTGGAAAATGTCCAGAGGATGTCGTCAACAATCTCTTGGGAGGTCCTGCGGGCTACTTCGCGGCCACATTCAGGACAGTGGGGTTGCCCAATACGAGCGAACAGAAGGCGGAGATGATCTTGGATCTCAGTGGTTGTGGCCACAGTAGAGCGGGGGTTGTGGCTTCCTTGTTTTTGGTCGATACTGATGGCTGGTGAAAGACCTTCGATACTGTCACAGTCGGGTTTTTTCATCTGACCGAGGAATTGGCGGGCGTACGAGCTGAGGCTCTCCACGTAACGCCGTTGACCCTCTGCATAGAGGGTGTCGAATGCCAGACTCGACTTACCTGAGCCTGATACTCCTGAGATAACGACGAATTGCCCACGTGGGATTTCAACATCGATATCCCTGAGGTTGTGAACCCGCGCGCCGCGTACGATAATCCAACCATCGTCGTGCTGTTTCTGTCGGCTCTCTCGTGACATGGTCTCACCGCGGCGCGCACCTTCTCGGAGGTCCGCCGTTCTTGAATTGATGCTCCGTGAGTCTACTACCTAAGCCAAAGGGCATCGATCACATCATCGACGTGCCCATCAGTATCAGGAGGAAGAAGAGTCATGCCATTACCAGCAACTAGACTGTGTAGATTA
>CAXEUS010000051.1:0-21062 GCA_963999385.1 uncultured Candidatus Poseidoniales archaeon
GTTGCAGCCATCCCATATTCAGCGCCAGCTGGTATCAGAATGCCGTTCTCCAATGAAACCAGTTCAAGTGGTCTGTCATGGATGCGCTTGTGTAGACTGTTGGCAACGGTCAACTCGTCCAACGGTTCGCTGAACGACATCGCTCCAGCAAGCAGAACAGTTGGATCAGCACCATTCACCACGCCAACGCTCACAGTCTCATCGCCTGCTCTAGCACTGCTAACCATCTCGGTGAGGTGCCGTGGCACCAAGCGAGCGACAACATGGTCACAGTCTCGTATGAATTGTCTGTGATAGGATACGTTCCGAACACCCTCGTATTCAGCGATGACAATGCTGGCTGACATGTAGCGCCCGCGGTCTTCAGGGTAGTGCCATGGGATCGGTAATTGAGTGAGGTCAACGGGATTCATCGAACACTGCATGACCGGTGCAGAGCCTTCATCCAATATTTCGAAATCGTCACTTGGATTGTCCATAGCCCAGCCCATTAGGTCCACCAGTTCCGAAGGGTGAACGTTCCACGCGCGTGCGAGATTATCGCGCATGCAAACGTTGACTGCTGCCTTATGTCCCGGGCTCCCTGGTAGGTTCTCAAACAGAATCGCCGCCCCATCACTCATCGCAGTCCGCTCTCGAATCTGAGAGACCACACTGATTGGTTCAGAGATTCTCTGTGCGTCGGCAAGATGGTCCCTGAATGCCATCAGCCAAGCGACTCATCCGACCTGCTTCAACGTTGGGGGAGACTCGCGCACGACTGTTCAGTGCATCATCCGTCACACAATCCCACCGTAATCATAGGGGTAGTTCTGCGACCGTGTCCATCATTCACAAGCCATCACCCTCATATACGCGGGGAAAGTCGGCGGGCTGCTCTAAGGTGGATACATGGGTAGGGGACTGTTCGCTGGTTCGAAGATGAAGCAGGAGCGGAAGAAGTACCGCTGGTCCGATCGCCTCTACAAGAAGAGGCAAGCAAAGAAGAAAACAAAGGGTGGTGTTCTCAAACACGACCCTCTGCGCGGCAGCTCTCAAGCCAAGGGAATAGTCATCGAAAAGGTTGGTATCGAAGCGAAGCAACCGAACTCAGGTATCCGCAAAGCCGTCAAGATCAGTCTCATCCGCACCGGTAACAAACTCACTGCGTTCGCCCCTGGTGATGGTGCAATCAACTTCATCGATGAGCATGATGAGGTAATGGTCGAAGGCATCGGTGGTCGAATGGGGCGATCATATGGAGACATTCCCGGGGTGCGTTACAAGGTCATTCAGGTAAACGGCGTCTCTCTCAACGAGATGGTGCGAGGCCGTAAGGAGAAGCCAATCCGCTGAGGTGTGCATTATGACCGACGAGGAACAGGGATCCGAGGAGGAGGACCTCGACGAGGACGCATTAGAGGCTGAGGCATCACCTGAGCCGGAACCCGAAATCCCCATCGCAGGAATCGGGACTCTTGTATTCAGTAAATGGGATGCTACCGACGTGTCCTGTTCTGATCCTGGAATTGCCCCCTATATCAATCTCAAAACAGTCGGTGTACCACACAGCGGAGGTCGACACGCCAACGCATGGTTCGGTAAGAACAAACTCTCCATTGTCGAGCGCTTCATCAACGGATTGATGCGCACGGGCTCCTACACAGGCAAGAAGATGGCGACCACCAAGGCATTCGAGCAAGCTTTGGACGCTATAGCTCAGAAGACGAGTCAGAATCCTCTACAGGTGTTTGTCGATGCAATCACGAACTCCGCTCCCATGGAGGAGGTTACGAGGATTCGCTTCGGTGCCGTCAGCCAGCCGAAAGCCGTTGACAGCGCCCCCAGCCGGCGTATGGACACCGCACTTCGCAACCTTGCACGGGGGTCAACTCAGGCTACGCGCAAGAGCAAGCGCACCCTAACTCAGGGTATCGTGAACGAGATTCTAAAGGCGGCAGATGGTGATGTTGCGTCGTTCGCAGTTGGTAAGCGAGAAGAACTTGAGCGCGTTGCAGCCTCGGCCCGTTGATAGTGTGAATTCCGATCAATAGGTCGGGTGTACCGCTTCAAATCACCATGACTACTCTGTACAAAAACCGCGAGTATCTGCGGGCGGCTTTATGAACCGGAGTTAGGTCGCTGGCCCAACCGTAGGTTGGGCACATGGGTCGCAAAGAGGATAATATCGCTAAGGCGACTGAGGTCATGCATCAAAGTGCGAACATTCGGAATCTGGCCATTGCTGCACACATCGACCACGGTAAGACCACCCTGTCAGACAACTTAATCGCCGGCGCTGGGATGATGAGCGCCGAATTGGCTGGCAAAAGTCGGGTTCTGGATTTCGATGAACAGGAATCGGCACGTGGTATCACAATCAATGCAGCTAGTGCATCTATGGTGCACGGGTATGAATCAGTCGATTATCTCATCAATCTGATTGACACCCCTGGTCACGTAGACTTCGGTGGTGACGTTACCCGAGCGATGCGAGCGGTGGATGGCTGTTTCATCCTAACCTGCGCTGTCGAGGGTGCCATGCCGCAAACAGAGACGGTCGTGCGCCAAGCGCTCAAGGAGCGGGTCAAACCAGTATTGTTCATCAACAAGGTTGACCGACTCATCAACGAGTTACAGGTGACACCCGAGGATATGATGGCACGGTTCACCGAGCAGATTCTAAAGGTGAACAAACTGATCAAAGCATTCGCACCTGAAGAGCACAAGAAGGATTGGTTAGTCTCAGTTCAGGATGGAACGGTCGCATTCGGATCCGCCTATCACAACTGGGGCATAACAGTCCCCTACATGAAGAAAACAGGAATCAACTTCACGCAGATTTTCGACTATTGTAACAATGAGAATCAGGAGGAGCTGGCACAACGCGCGCCCGTACACGAGGTACTGCTCGACATGGCCGTATCCGAACTACCGAGTCCCGAAGTTGCACAGCCCTATCGTATTCCCAACATATGGCAGGGGGAACTAGATTCAGACATGGGCAAGGCGATGATATCCTGTGATCCAGAAGGGCCATTGTCGTTGATGATTACAAAAATTTGGATGGACCCGCACGCCGGAGAGGTCGCGGTAGGTCGAGTGTACTCAGGTTCTGTCGAACACGGCGAGTTGCTCTGGGCAAGTGGCGCGGGTAAGTCCGAGCGCGTTCAACAGGTGAGTATGATGGTGGGTAGCGACCGTATCCCTGTCCCAAACGTGGTAGCGGGGAACATTGCAGCGCTGACGGGAGTCCGCTCTGCAGCTGCAGGAGTTACAATCACTCGTGACAAGGACAGTACTCCATTCGAGGAGATTCGACACTACTCTGAGCCAGTCGTCACTGTGGCAATCGAGCCCAAGGCGATGAAAGACCTCCCCAAGTTCATCGATGCTCTACGCTCATTGGCGAAGGCCGACGCATCACTTGAGGTCAGTACTAATCAGGAGACTGGTGAGGCACTACTCGCCGGAATGGGTGAGTTGCACCTGGAGATCACCACCTACCGTATCGAGCATGAACAGGGAATCAAGGTCGATGTGTCAGAACCCATCGTTGTCTATCGAGAGACGGTAACTGGAAACAATCATGGGAGGTCGTTCGAAGGGAAATCACCGAATCGACACAACAGATTCTACTGCGAGGTGGAGCGCCTTCCAGATGAGGTGATTCAGGCGTTGCGTGAAGGTGTGTTCAGTTCAGGAAATGTGCGCCCGAAGGAGGCTAAGGAGATTGGCCGTAGGTTCGCCGAGTATGGCATGGACAAGGATCTGATGCGCAAGGCATACGCCATCAATGGCACCAACGTTCTTGTCAACGATACGAAGGGGATTCAATACCTCCATGAGACGAAGGAACTGCTCATCGAGGCGTTCAATGAAGTGTGCATCCGGGGGCCATTAGCAGAGGAACCATGCATGGGGGTGATGGTTCGCCTAGTAGACGCTAAACTTCACGAGGACGCCATCCACCGCGGTCCTGCGCAGACAATTCCCGCTATGCGCAATTCAGTCAAGGGTGCCATGGTACGCGCCGGTCCGGTAATTCTTGAGCCGATGCAGAAGCTGTTCGTCAGTGTTCCCAACGAATGGCTGGGGGGGGTTACTCGTGAACTCACCCAACGACGAGGGGAAATTGAGGATATGCCGGCTGATGGTGAGATTACAACAGTGATTGGCAAGGTTCCAGTTGCCGAGACATTTGGATTCAGTAATGACATCAGGGCCGCCAGCCAAGGAAGAGCGATATGGAACACTGAGAACTGTGGGTTCGTGGAACTGCCGCGCAGTCTACTAGAGGGTGTGGTGGGTGAAATTCGACAACGCAAGGGACTCAAGGCCGATGTACCCGGAGAAACATACTACACTGATTGAGTCATTAAGAGATTCTCACTAGTTGCCAATCAGTGAGTTCGCGCAAAACGTCGCGAGCATTGGATACCGGAATCTGATTGAGTAGTTCATGCGCTCTAGAATGGTGGTGCATTGCGCGCGCCAGAGCGTGGTCAATCGAGCCCGATGTCCTGAGTTCTGCGAGGGCCTGCTTCATTAGCCCTTCATTCTCATCGTCGGAGTTGCTACCGTACAACTCGTGGAACACTGGGAGTGTGTCCTGATCCTGTTGCAGCGCGTGGATGGCGATGAGTGTTCTCTTACCTTCTAAAATATCACTGCCTGCAGGTTTGCCGAGGGTCTCGGAGTCTCCAGTCACATCAATCAGATCATCCATCAACTGGAAGCAAAGACCGAGTTGCAATCCCCACTCAGCCATCGCGCTAACCGTGTTTTCATCTGCTCCTGACAGCATCGCCCCAGATTCTGAGCACACCTGAAACATGGCTGCCGTCTTACCGGCAATCATGCGCATGTAATCATCCTCTGACACATCATCCTGATTCTCGAAATCCATGTCCATTTGTTGACCCTCGGACACTCTCCTGACCATTCCCCCTATTGTCTGCACCAATCTGCGGAAATGGTCATCGGAAATCGACTCTGACTCACTCAACACCTCAAATGACAGGGCGAGCATCGCGTCTCCAGCGTTGATAGCCGTCGGATTGTCGTATTCGATGTGTACAGCCGGCCTACCGCGGCGCAGAGCATCATTGTCCATGATGTCGTCGTGTACCAAGGTGAAGTTGTGAATTATCTCAATTGACGCACCCAAATCATAGAGACCCTGATGCGATTCTCCAGCAGCATCTGCAACGAGCCATGGAAGGATGGCACGCAAACGCTTTCCACCACCCTTGAACAAGTGCTGCATGGCCGAGCGCAGGCGCTCGTGCGTCGTCTTAGCCAGAGCATCTTCAATCGCTTGCTCCACTCTATCGCGATGAACTGCTAGGGCTTCGAGGAGTGCACCATCCATTGAAACTGTGGAACTGCTGTTGAGATGGCCCACATTATGGATGAGTCCATCATCCTGTCCTTCATCACCCCAGCATGATGGAAGGAATCGTTTGGCTATTTGAGCAAACCATGGCGCAATCATCATGCCGTTGTCCGGGGAATCGGAAATCATCTCATCGAGTTCATCCGGTGTCACCCAACGAATCTCGTCGATTTCATTCGGATTGATATCGATATTGACCTCTGCCTGTAGCGCCAGTATGTGGTCGATTTCATGCTCAACCCAGCGCTCATCGGCGCGCGCATGGTAATGCATCCTGGATATCAAGCGAAAATCCTCGGTAGCAATACTATCGGACAATATTCCTAGTTCTTGGGCGAGTTTACGTATCGCTGCCCGTTTGACACCAACGCCATCTTCCAGTTCCTCGGGGATGTGTAGAGGGTGGCTACAGCAGGTGTTCGCCCACACTCCCGGAAACGTAATCTTGCTCTGGGAACGCTTCTGAATCAACAACCTCCCATTTGGGTCGAACAGCAACACGCTGAATGCTCGGTGAAGTAGCCCCTCACCGAGGTGACACTGAACCTTGCTACCCGGTCCGAGGACGTTGTCCTCCTCATCGATCAGGATGCATTGCTCATCCATCATACCTGTTTGCGAGGTGTCGTATGATTCGCCGAGAATGGACGCCGCGTCATCATCCATTCCAATCACGAGCCTGTGGAGGGTGCGTGGGCATTTAATCGAGTGGTTGGCCCGTTGCAGGGACAATTCGAGTGCCCAATGGCTCCCCACCTAACGCTGCTTTGACCACTCTGTCAGGATATTCGCCGTTCACGAACCAGACAGCGTCCACTACCTCGCAGATACTACCCGCACGGGCTGCCTTCAGCGCAATACCACCGGTGACATCGATATCGCTGTCGTGACGTCCGTGCAGATCCATATCAGTTGACCATATAGCTATCAGTTCCGAATCAGAGACATCGGGTGGTGCTGTCAACATCCCCTCAGCACCTCCAAGGCAGAACACAACCGCGCTCACCGCATCCAGTTCCATCGCCAAACGGAGTACGATGTCATCTCCGGACAGTATGCCGAAGTCGTCGTTCAGACAGTTGACAACATCCCCGAAGAATATGGGGATTGTTGTATCACTGATATCTAGGAAATCATGGAATATTCCCGTGAATTCTGGCCCCGTACCAATGGCCCAGTCACGGGGGGGGTGGACAGAGGACACAAGTCCGGCGCGTGTAAGGGAATCTACAACGTGCGCATTCAATTGAAGCATGTCATTATGCACTGACAGACATGCATCATCCTGACTGTTGATGGAATCATCACCAGTATCATCAATCCATCCCTCAATTCTACCTTCATGTAGTCTCCATTTTCTGGCCTTGATGTGACCGAAGCTGCCCGCACCATGAACAATGATTGGTGACATTCCCGACGCTTGGATTTCTGAAACCGCGCCAACCAGAGCATCGATGATTGAGTGGTTTACCGTCAGCAACTCATGCTTCTTGGTAATCAGCCCGCCTCCAAACTTGATTACGACCCACTCGGGGGTGCTGCGGGGTTGTGTCATCATTCAGACCTAGGGACATTCCGCTATTGAGATTTGGTCGTAGGTTCCGCCGGATTCATTTGCTTTGGTCGTTTGGCCGCTGCATGACCGAAGCCACCACGGACGAGTTCATACGGCATTTGCAGGCTGAACTTGAAGATGCGGAACTCATCCACGACAAACGTCTACGAGAGCAACGCATTTGGCGTTTGGAGGCCGCATTGCAGGAGGCAATGGAATTCCATGCACAAATGCAGGCAAGGGCTGCGGATGAAATCCAAACGTTTGAGGAAGTCCCGAGTGTCCGTCTACTCGCCTCAAGTGAATCGGAGGAAGAGGCTGAGGTGATCAGCCATGATTCGTCGATATGTCGACACTGCGAAGAGGAACTAGACACAGATGTCCCGTTTTGTTCCGCCTGCGGCGGATACCAGTGAAATCACTCTTCCTCAGAAGATGTGGCGACTTCTGTCACCTGTTCATCATCGCTCCATGAATTCACTTGAAGTTCGTACTCTTTGTTGTCATCAGCTATCAGTTGGCAGTATTCTGATGGCACATCCTCAGCGAGATAGACAGTGGTTCCAGCACGAAATACAGTGTTTCCATCTGCCTGCATCTGAATGGTGTCCACCTCGATAATCAACGGGTGCGCATGGTGCACACGTCCGGCGTTACATGCAGATGTAACAGTCTTAGAGAGGTGAACCCAACGTCGACCACCTGGCTTGATTCCCGCCTCTAAGAGGACATCCAATTCGTCTGCAGAGCAAGGATAGAACAGCAGATCTGGAATGAGGTCTGTGGGGAGGTCCAACTCAATCTCAACGGTGTGCGCATATGTCGCCCTGACCATGCCGCCGCGGACCTCGTAACGACCTTTCTCATCGATTTCTACAACTACCTCAATGTGCCGATCACGCAGCCAGTGTAGCCGCCTGTCTCTCTTTGACAGGGCATTCGACAGGTCCCGTATGCTGACCCAACCGTTGAGATCCATTTCAAGGTCAAATTTCTCAGGGAAATGACGTAGTATTCCAGCCATCCTTCGTGCGATACTGTCACGCTCGCGTCCGTTCATGACGAACTTCCCTTCATCATTGCATGCGGGGCATAGTTCACCCTCGAAGTGCCCGTGTAGTCGGCATTGTCGAATCATGTCGGAGCGCCCGACCAGTGACCTCCTGATAACCCCCACGGTGTTACTGTGATGGCCGACAGCCATGGTGTGAATGATTATGGCGACCTCGCCAGTCGGCCGGATATGGCAGCGGTCATCGTCGGCTATGCTCGCTCACCATTCACACCTGCGCACAAGGGCGCCCTCTCAAGCACGCGTCCAGAAGATTTCTGCGCCCCTGTAGTCCGTGAATTGCTCTCCAGATGTTCACTAATGGGCGATGACGTTGAAGATCTGCTGCTGGGATGTGCATATCCTGAAGGTGAGCAGGGATTGAATTTAGGGCGTATCGTGACCTATCTATCTGGATTGCCGGTGACTGTTCCTGGGGCGACAATCAATCGGTTGTGCGGCTCATCAATGCAGACCATCCACACTGCAGCAGGGGCCATCATGCTAGGAGCAGGTGAATGTTACCTGTGCGGTGGTGTGGAGACGATGAGTAGGGTGCAGCGTGGCGGCTTCAACCGCAGCCCCCATCCGAAGATGCATGAAGAGTATCCTGAGGCATACATCGCTATGGGATTGACGGCGGAGAATCTGGCACGGCAGTATGACATTTCGCGCATCCGGCAGGAAGAGTTTGCACTGGCCAGTCATCAGAATGCAGCACAGGCTCGCGATACAGGGGCGTTTGATGATGAGATAGTGGCGATTGAAACCGAAAGTGGCGAGATATCCACTGACGGTTGCATCCGGGCTGATACGAATCTTGAGAAGATGGCTGGCCTGAGACCAGCGTTCACTGAAGATGGAGTTGTTACGGCCGCCACATCATCACCGCTCACCGATGGCGCGGCGTTTGTTGTGGTGACATCGGAGGAGTTTGCCGAGAAACGCAACCTAACACCATTGGCGCGCATCGTTAGCACTGCTGTTGCCGGAGTACCACCAGAAATCATGGGCATTGGTCCAGTACCAGCCACACGCAAGGCGCTGGAGAGAGCTGGGTTGACAATGGAAGACATTGATGTAATTGAGTTGAACGAGGCATTCTCTAGTCAGGCAATAGCAGTCATCGACGAACTCGGTTTCGACCAGAATCGTCTGAATCTTGATGGGGGAGCGATTGCTATCGGCCACCCACTGGGAGCCAGTGGGGCTAGAATAACTGGCAAGGCGGCATCTATTCTGAATCGAGAGGCGGGTCGATACGCGTTGGCTACGATGTGTATCGGAGGTGGCATGGGGATTGCCACTGTGCTCTCATCAATCGACTCCTGAACGAACCAATGATGGAACGCATATCCATATATGGGACCGGTCGGATTCGTCACTAATGGGACTCAATCCCCGCCGAGGCCGTCGGAAGGCAGCCGAGAACATAGAGGTCAAGGAAGGGGGCGACTGCCCGCGTTGTGGTGGTGACAAGACACCATCGTCCATCGATGGATATTTCTCCTGCTCACGTTGTTCATACGAATGGAAAGATCCGAATTTCTCTGCTACAAGTAGCAAATCCGATATTCCATCAGTATCACGTGACGCGGCAATGATTGAACAATTCAAATCGGAACTCGAGAGTGGGACTGAAATTTCACGGGTTCTCGGGATCGATAAGCAACTGTCACGAGAACAGGAGGGGTCGCTGACTCGATTACAGGATAAGTGGATTGACGGGATGCAGGGGCATTATGATGCAGCACATGATGAGAGGAAACCACTCATCATCGCATTTGACGATGATGACAACCTAATGCAGACCGAGGTGGCATCACTGACCATAGTGAACAACGATTTTGACGGGGGTGAGGAGATTCGAATCGAGTACCCTGGCATCGGGACGGAGTTCTTCGTATTCGATGAGGAGGATGCGCATGGGTGGCGCAGAGGGCGGACAGCTGAGGAGACGGCCCGCAATATTTCCACGATTATCAATCGCAATAGCAAGTTGGTCCATGCGAATCAAAACGGCACGAGAGTCGCCTTTGAACTCCGCGATTCACGTCTGAATCCATTGAGTTTGGTACTATACATCGAGGACCCTGGGGGAAAGGATATTGTCGGGGAAAAAAGCGGGGTATCATTGGACCCAGACGATGTAAATATCGAAGATGATTACACATCAGCGGTTGAACTGATGCTAGAGGATGGTATCATCACACCAAGCGAGGATCAGTTGCTTTGGGCAATGCGCCAGAATCTCGATATCTCCGAATCTCGGCATGTCAGAATAATTACCAGTCTGTTTGGGAACTCCACTTTGAAGGAATGTCACGGGTGTGGAGGGAATGCACCGTTCCACGAGCAGCATAGTGCATGGTATTGTGACAAATGTCGCATCTGGTTGTGAGAATCCGCGGCTACTGACATCTATCGCAGAGTAGTGGATTGGATATGGTTGATATACCGCCCACCCTCCCCTTGAATAGAGCGTGAGAACACATGGCAACTGCTAAGACACTCTACATCGGAGTTGACCTCGGGACGTTCCGCTCGGTTGTTGTCTCTAGTGAGAAACATGAGGAGGAGGTGCTGACCGTCATAGGTACCCCCAAAGATTCGATTGCCAAGAATTTCCTGAGGCGTGATGTATTGTTCGGTGAGGAGGCTCTCAAGAACAGGCTGGCATTAGATCTCTATCGGCCATTGGAGCACGGAGTCATCAAGGATTCTCCCGAGGATAAGAAGTTCATCGCGCACTTCATCAACCACATGATCAACCTCACCGACCCAGAGAGTTACGGTCGCGTTGTTGCCGTCATTGGCGCCCCTGCAGAGGCTAGTCACGTGGACAAGACTGCCATTTTCGATGCAGCCGCGGGCACCGTTAACGCCTGCATGATAATTTCTGAACCGTTTGCCGTAGCATACGCATTAGATATGCTCGAGCACACGATTGTAGTCGATATTGGCGCAGGGACCACTGATATCTGTCGCGTATACGGAACAATACCATCACCCGATGACCAGTTGCACATCAATAGTTCAGGAGACCACATCGACTCCATGCTGATTGAGGAAATTCAGCGAAAATACGCCGGCGCACAAATCACGAAAGATATGGCGCGACGATGGAAGGAACAGCACTCGTACACGTCGACATCACCTCCAGATGATTCAATCATCGTCGACTTCTCCATCGAGGGGAAGGCGATGTCACTTGATATCACGGAATGCATGCAGACTGCATGCGAGGTCATCATCGATCCTATTGTGGCTAACATCAAGGAATTACTTTCTGATTCAAATCCTGAATATCACGACCAGTTCAGACAGAACATCATCCTAGCTGGTGGTGGTTCCGCCATTCGCGGCTTGGGTGCGTCGCTGGAAGAACGCCTATCCGATATGGGAGAAATTGAGGTTCACATAGTTGAGGACCCCGTTCAACTAGGAGCCCTGGGTGGCCTCAGGCTAGCGCAGGAAGTTCCCGAAGAGTATTGGAAGAATCTCACCATTTCAGATTCATAATTCTCATCCGTCAGAATTTCTGACATCAATGCTCATTCTTCTTCGCTTATTTTTGCTAACGTTGTATCGAGTACGAGCCGCCCACCACAATCGGGACTCGGACACAAATCGTCAGCGTGAAGTTCGTTAGGCCTCACAGCCAGAAGCGATGAGCAGTGTGGACAGGCGGCGATCATCTCCCCTTCATTCAGATTTAGTAGAGGAGTTTTACCATCACTTATCCCAGAGTACCATCCACGATATATCGGATTATTCAGCGTCTCAAATCGACTGTACATTGACCATGCGAGGTAAAGCAGCATTCCCCCAAGAACCCAATCAAGCAGATCCCCCTGTATTGCACTGGCGAAATGGATTATCGCCAGTAAAATACATGCTCCACAGATTACAACCCAACTCAGTTTTACATGCTGGATGGCGATATTTCGTTCTCTAAATTTTCTCCATACGAGTAGTTGGGTTACAACCCCAATCAATACAATGGGAGAGATTGCGAGCCACACTGGTTTCGTTACCTCGGGGCTACTGACTGCAATTAGGAACAAAAGTGCGTATACCAGGATGGTAGTTGAGACGAGCAACGAAGAGAGTTGACGATGCACCGTCCCGAGTCCGTCAGCGGATGTCACGAATATCGGGTTGAGTAGCGCACCCTTCAATGTCACCCGAACCGACAGTCCCAAAGAGGGGGGCCGTTGCCACCGACTCGACAACCATGGATTCGGGGGACCGTTCGGTAGACCAGCGTTCAAATTCCCTATCGGGGTGCAGAGTGCTGTTAGGTATATGCGGCGGAATAGCTGCCGTCGATTCCGTACGTCTACTGCGTGAACTGCGCAGGCACGGTGCGATGGTGACTGTGATCATGACCCACTCCGCGCAGCGGGTAATTTCCCCTCTTGCCGTGGAATGGGCTGGTGGCGTCAAGCCGGTGACTCAATGGGGAGCTGAGATGGCACAACTAGAACCACATGACGTGGTGCTGGTATCGCCTGCCACCCGTCGCTGCATTGCCGCGCACGTCCACGGTGTTTTGGATACCCCATTGCAAATGGCACTCAGTGCCGCACGCGGCCGTCGTGATCCAATCATGTTCATCCCTTCGATGCATTCGGACTTATTCGATGACACCGTAACAGATGACCTATGTCAAGCAGTAATCGCCGAGGGAGCTACAGTACTATGGGGTGATGCGGAGGAAGGGAGATACAAGACTCCCGACGCAGTCCAGATTGTAGCTAATTTGTGCCATCTAGTAAATTCCCGTAGACCCGAGAGGGGCCGAGTAGTTGTGACACTGGGAAGAAATCGCAGTCGCCTCGATGCTGTACGCTGGATCACTAATACATCAACAGGTAGAACCGGGTGGGCGATTGCCGAACACCTCTATAGAATGGGGCACATGGTGGATGTCGTATCGGGGGAAACTACCAGTAAATCATCGTTCACACTACCATCTGTCATCATTGCAGATGACCCAGATGACATGCTAATTGAACTGATGAATCTGGCCGATGCTGATGATTCACCCACAGCCTGGGTGCACTCTGCAGCGGTTCTCGACTACGTGGTATCCGAACCATCATCTGCCAAGGTTTCTAGCGGTGCAGAAGAATGGGGTGTGGAACTGGTTCGATCAACAAAGCATCTTGATGCATTGTCAAATGTTTGTGACGATTCTTGTAGAATTGCGTTTAAGTTAGAATATGGAGTTAGTGATGACCAACTCATCGAGTCAGCTACATCGTTGTTGCATAGACATGATCTTGATGGAGTGGTGGCGAATCATCTCGAAGAGGTGCCCGGTCACACCGGGCGGCGCGGAATGTGGGTGTCATCAGATGCGGACCCGGTACCAATCTCGACCCTTGAGGAGCTTGCTGAGATGATTGAATCTGCAATTTGCGGGTGAACTCATGACTGATGATGTGCTATCATACCCCGAACTTGAGCCGGTTACGGCCTTGTTAGCATATTTGGGAATGTTATGCATTCTCGGAGCGTTTGCCATGGAAACGCGGGGAATCATACACAGCCGCGGACGCACATACCTCGGATTGATGGCATTCGGGTCTGCGATTCTCGGTGTTCGTGCAGTTCACACTGGTGAATGGGCATTCGTAGTCCTCGAAGTAGCATGGATGCTCGCCTCGCTAGCCGCGCTGGTAAATCCCCCTGAAGTCGATGCGCTGAACAGCGTCTGAGTGCGTCAGGTTGAAGGACAGACTGAATGGCCGGTCGTTCATGGCTGACCCCGGTGATGATGCACGCGCGGCTGCCAAGCGTGGTATACCCCCTCACTCAGATTTCAATGCGTGGTATCCAGCAATTGTAGAGATTGCAGACCTCGTCGATAAGCGATATCCGATCAAGGGCATGGATGTATGGAGGCCATATGGGTGGAAGGCCATGAAACTCATTGACCAATTAACGCACGCGGAGATGGAGAGGACTGGGCATGAGGAAGTTAGCTTCCCACTTCTCATTCCGCATGAACTTCTAGAAACTGAGAACCGCCTCGTTGCCCGCCTGAAGGCGGCACGCGAAGCCGGAGTAGACCCCTCGGAACTACGCATTGAGGATGAACCAGAGGGATTCGCCAGCGAGGTGTACTGGGTCCGTAATGCTGGTGAGCATGAACTGGACCAACCTATGTTTCTCCGACCAACATCTGAAACAGCGATGTATACACTGTTCGCACTATGGGTTCGCAGCCATGCGGACCTTCCTCTGAAGACATATCAAATCGTCAACACGTTCCGCTACGAAACAAAACAGACACGTTCGTTCATACGCGTAAGGGAGATTCACTTCTTTGAGGCCCACACAGCCCATGCTGACGAGGATGATGCGACTCGACAAATCGAGGAGGACCTAGATATCGTATCTCGATTGATGCATGATTTATGCCTCCCCTATCTAGTGAATAGACGCCCCGTCTGGGATACATTCCCTGGGGCGTGGTACACAATTGCCATCGATGTGCTGATGCCCAATGGGAGAACACTACAGGTGGCATCATGCCATCATTATCGTGATCAGTGGGCCCAAGCATTCGACATATCATACGAATCAGAGGATGGTGAACACCGACACTGCCATCAGACAACATATGGCATGTCTGAACGACTTCTAGGAGCCGTAGTAGGAGTTCATGGGGACGATTCAGGTCTGATACTCCCCCCATCAATGGCCCCTCATCAAGTGGTGATTATTCCAGTTGCTGCACACAAATCACCTGAGGTAGGTGAAAAGGTGACTGAAATTGTCGAACATTTACGCGCGTCGGGATTGCGCGTACATTTGGATGACAGAGATATACGTCCTGGTCAGAAGTTCTACGACTGGGAAATAAGGGGTGCCCCACTCAGGCTCGAAATTGGTCCGCGTGATCTCTCTGCAGGAACGGCGCTGGCAGCGAGACGGACCGGTGGCAAGCAAAGTATCCCACTAGATGGTATATCGGATGCTGTCAGATTAGAACTTGAGGCCGTTGCAGACGAACTCAGAAGGCGATCATCGCAGTATCAGGTAGATTGCATTCGCGTGCTGCCCGACTTGGTCAAAGATGAGCATGGGGGATGGAACCTGTCAGAGGACATCGAAGAAGGGGTAGTGCATGAGGTTGCGTTCTGCGGTAACGATGCCGCCGCCGAGACACTGGAGAAGACCACTGGACTCACAATTCTTGGAAATACTCTAGATGATTATGATGAGCCGCGCCCGTGTTGTGTAACGGGTGAAATGACCACAAAACGCCAGCATCTTGCGCGAATGTACTAATCTCTGCGCCGCTTCATTACTGATGAAATCAACAGCACGCCCATAAGGCCGGCTGCTGCCATGTCTGGGATGCCCACAACGCCAGTCGGACTCCAGGCAATGTGCTCTGCGGTTCGATGGAATTCTAGCAGGTTTAGTTTCATGTTCTGAGAGCAACTAATGTGGACATCCGAGGAACACACACCGATCAAGTTTCCTAATCCATAAAATAGATTGATTGCCACCACGAGCAACCCCCCAACAGCTACGGATATTCCGCAGATACCCTTCCGCCCCGTACTCTTCTCCGTACTAAAATCAGTCATGCTGGGAGGTTCAAACTCAGGAATCTCATCAGGCAACTCGATCATTAATTCACCCACGTCATCATCCTGCAACGCCTCGGTAAGTGCCCTCTGCGACTCTCCGCGTGACACACCCATCTCATCGAGGAAATCTTCTCCGTATACTCTTTCAGCAAGACCCGCGAGCATCGGATCTTCCTCAAGTTCCTCTGGTGATAAATCGCCATCGAGCAATCTGCGCAGACGGTCGTCCTCGGAACTCACGTTGGTCACTCACATCGTTGCAGCCGTCGACGCTTCATCAACACTGTGGATGTATCACGGGCAACCCTAGGATTCAGGACTTTCGCGCTATTGCCCTACGGGCAGCATCGATGATGTGTTCACAACTCAATCCATATTTGTCCAGCAATTCGTCACCATCCCCTGACTCGCCGAATGTGTCACTTACCCCCACTCTCTCTAGTGGAACGGGACAGTTGGCTGCTAGCATCTCTGCTACAGCACCACCGAGTCCTCCGATAATCGAGTGGTCCTCAACTGTAACCAACGAGCCGCAGTCGGCTGCCAACTGCTGTACTAATCCTGAATCTAACGGCTTGATTGTATGCATGTCAACCACAGATGCTTCGATTCCATCAGCTGAAAGGGCATCCGCGGCAGCCAATGCCTCACCTACGAGTACCCCGCACGCAATCAGAGCCACATCAGTCCCATCACGTAGAACGTTACCTTTACCAATTTTCAGAGATGCTGCCGATTCTTCATTATAGACGCGTGGTCGTTTGTTTCTAGCCGTGCGCATATAGGAAGGCCCAGATTGTGATGATAGTTGGATTGTCAGTCGTTGTGTGCTTAGGTCATCGCATGGGTGCATGACAGTCATGTTTGGAAGAGTACGGTATATTGCCAGGTCCTCTATTGATTGTGCTGAGGAACCGTCAGTTCCCGTATGCAGTCCCCCATGTGATCCGCAGAGATGCACTGCGTGATTAGGTCGAGCAATCCCGTTGCGAACCTGCTCAAACCCACGTTCAGTGAAGATGGCGAATGTGGAAGCGAATGGTTTGTATCCACACGATGCCAGACCGGCAGCAACCAGCATCATGTTCTGTTCTGAGATTCCCAAGGAGAATGTTCGTTCCGGATACATTTCACGGAATCTGCATGACTTGGTTGACTTGCCTAAGTCGGCTTCAAGAACTACAACGCGCTCATCGTCTGCCAGATGCATCAGAGCCTCTCCGTAGCCATCGCGTGATGCCGCCATGACACTCACTGCAATTCCTCCATGGCTTGAATCAATTGTACATCAGATGGGGCCGCCCCATGGAATGAGGGGTTATTCTCCATGAATGACACTCCTTTTCCCTTCACAGTATCAGCAATCACAATAGCAGGGCGGTCATCAATACTGTCGAGCCATTGGATGGCGTCGAGGATATCCTTCATGTCGTGCCCGTTAATTTCTCTTACCGCCCAGCCGAATGCGTTCCACTTGGCAGGAACATCGAACATCCGCATCTGCTTCTCAACAAAATCGTCATTCTGGATTCTATTTCTATCGACGAATACTTTGAGATTGTTCAGTTCGTGATGAACCGCGGCCATGGCCGCCTCCCATACTTGCCCCTCTTGCAGCTCTCCGTCACCCATCATTACGAAGGTGGTTCTATTCGATGCGTCAAGCCGTGCTGCCATTGCGCATCCAATTCCAAATGAGAGTCCCATGCCAAGACTTCCAGCAGAGAAGTCTACACCTGGTGTCCATCCTGCGTCTACGTGGCCTTGGCAAATACCACCTAGGGTGCGGAATGAGTCTAATTCACCCTCATCGATGAATCCCTGATGTGCCAATATTGAGTACATCCCTGGAGATGCATGACCTTTCGACATGATGAATCGGTCTCTCTCTGACCAACCCGGTTCATCTGGCCTGACTCGAAGTCGTGTGCAATAGAGCGCTACCAGTATATCGATTGCAGACAGAGAACCGCCTGGGTGCCCTGCTCCTGCTTTGTGTACCATGTTGACTATGGATCGGCGACATGTCATGGCCACTGCTTCCAAATCTGCGACTTGGGTATGCCCTTCCGCGTCGCCTGTTGGGATGCTCATGGCCATATCCCTCATCCCAGCGGCCATCCGCGTCAGCCTTTGATGGTTTCTTCAGCGGTCATCCGGGACAAATGCCCCCTCCTCACTCCTTAGAGGGTACTATCACGGCCTTCATCAATCGACGACCTCCATCAACTGCGACTCTCCCCCAGTCCATCAGTAGACTGAATGGCCCACCACCGGGGGGCAATTGGCGCGTTGCCAGCCAGGTGAACACTCCGAAGAACCATAGGAAGAATGCGACGGACAATGCTGGGCCCAGTGTGCCCATGAACGAGAACCACTCCCACGGTGGCTTCCACGCTATGATGAACACGGCAACGAGGACACCCATCAGCGCTTCTCCAGCTATCATTCCAGCTGACAGAAGCAATCCGCGACTGGCAATTGACTCTCCGACCTTGGTCGCCGCATCGCTCGGAATACCGGCCAGTGTTCCATCTACACGGTAGTGCGCGGATCGAACAACTAGGTGATTCAGGATGCCCCCGAGGAATATCGTGGCGCTCAGGTAGATGGGGAGGTACATCCCGATGGCTACCGACATGACTGGTAGTCCGCGCCAGATGATGATGACGGCGATGAGTGCACCCAAGGCCAGCATCGGGGAGTTGACAGTGCCACCGAACAATCCTTCGATGAGTGTGCCTATAATCTCTGCCTGAGGTGCTTCGAGAGCGTTCTCGCAGGTCGGATCATTAGGTAGCGGATTGGCGGCACAGTAGGTTGGAGTGATGCGAAAGGCCTCGTTGAGTACAGTCAGCGTCAACGGAGCCACCATCGCTCCGACGAGCACCCCTACAAGTTCAGCAATCTGCTGCTTCCATGGAGTCGCCCCGACTAGGTGCCCGGTCTTCAGATCCTGCATGACGTCTCCTGCTATCGCTGCGTTGACTGCCACTACAGAGGCAATGATGAGAGTGGCGAACATCAAGTCTTCCTGCTCCATTCCGAGAATCACCCCACCGACTATCCAGACAACCAATGAGGTCGCCATCAGGGTGGCGATGGTCATCCCAGACACAGGTGAGTTTGATGACCCCACCACACCCGCGATGTAGCCCGCGACAGCGGAGAAGAAGAAGGCGGTGATAGACAGGAAGATTGCACCGACTATGGCGAGCGCGAGGGAACCTGTCTTCCACCAGTAGAAGAAGAATGTGAGCACGGCGATGATGATCAGGCCGATGAAAGCTCGCTTCATGGGGATATCCTGTTCAGTACGCGGGATCTCCTCATCAGTGGAGCCGAAATCGGCTTTAATCGCCTTCATGAGGCCACTACCAATCGACTTGCGCATGGAGAACAGAGTCCACAACCCTCCGACGACCATGCATCCTACTCCGACGAAGCGGATGTGAGTCATCCACAGCGTCTTGAATCCGTGTGCGATGTCCTCATCCGCGGGCCAACCGTGAATCAACCCGTAGATTGGTGTCAGGATGAAAACACCTAGGAAGGCGCCGAAGAAGATGTACGAAGCGATGCGCAGTCCTACGATGTATCCCACGGCGACAAGAGAAAGTGAGAAATCCAGCGACGCGTAGATTCTGCTTCCCATTACTTCGAACGCATGTTCAATCTTGGATTCTGTGAGTTTGAATCCCTTGACGAACCACCCATAGATGGCTCCAAGACCTAGCGCATAGAGGATGACAATCAGTGATGAACCGCCCTTTTCCCCCGCAACCAACACCTCTTCACATGCGATTCCCTCTGGATAGAGAAGTGCCTCTTCAACAATGAACACCCTGCGCAGGGTGATCGTGAAGATGGTGCCCAAAACACCACCTAGACAAGCGACGATAAATGTCGTCAGTGTGTCCATTTCACGCCCCATCACGAGTAGGGCAGGCATGGTGAAGATGATTCCAGCAGCCAGGCTTTCGCCAGCCGAGGTCATGGTCTGTACGACATTGTTCTCGAGGATGTTGACATCCTTGAAGCGCAGTAGCCTGAGCACGAGCATCGACATCACAGCGGCTGGGATGGATGCCGACACAGTCATTCCGATGTATAGTCCGAGATAGGTATTAGCCGCTGTCATCAGCCCCCCTAGGATTACACCCAGAACCAGTGCACGAATGGTCAACTCCGGCAATGATGTGTCGGCACTGATGTAGGGCTGATGGCTCGCCATCGACCTAGGCACCACGTTTCAGACTGTCAACTATGCGGCGTTAGTTGGTGAAATTGTCAACGGGTTATCCCACCCGTGAAATCAAATACGAACCTGAGTATATGTCAATCGATTGTAATGGTGCCAGACACCCCCAATGGGGAGAATCAAACGCAGCAGAAGCATGCCCCTGAATGGCATTTCATCTCGCGCGCGGATACATTCGATGTGCTCGAAACACACTCCAATGGGTTATCATCCTCTGAGGCGAAACGGCGTCAATCGAAATACGGACTAAACAAACTCAAGGATCCTACTCCAATACATCCATTCTGGAAACTGCTGGCGCAATTCCGTGACCCAATGGTCTACCTGCTGCTGGCTGCGGCGATTATGGCGTTCGCGGTCAAGCCAGAGGACCTCGGCACTCCAATCTTCATCTGCATCGCACTTTCTCTCAATGGTGTGTTCTCATACCTACAGGAGCGCAAGGCTGAGGAGGCGATGGATTCACTCAAGAAGTTACTAGTGAGCCATTGCATCGTCTTGCGTGATGGGATTGAGACTCGCTGCTCCACTGATGAACTAGTCCCTGGTGACGTCGTATGGCTCGAGGAGGGGCTCAATGTTCCCGCAGATGTGCGGTTACTTGAGGTCCATCAACTGACAATCAACGAGGCTTCACTGACAGGGGAATCTGAGGTCACGCGCAAACAGGTCGACAGTGTAGCATCTGATTCGTTAATTCCCGACCAGTTGAACATGGCATTCATGGGAACCGTGGTCGCTAGTGGTCGTGGTCGCGGGGTTATTGTGCGCACCGGAATGGAAACACAACTCGGCGACATCGCCGCTGGAATCAGCGATGTCGAAAGCCCGAAAACTCCTCTGGAGATCAAATTGGAGTCCCTAGGGAAGTTCCTAGGAATCATCGCGGTGATGGCGGCAGCCTCTCTGCTCTTAATGCACGTAACTATCGCGTTCACAGAATCGGCGACGATGGAGGAGTTGAAGGAGGTCGTAGCCGAACAGTTCCTGATTGCAGTAGTCATCTTCGTCGCTATCGTTCCAGAAGGATTGCCCATCATCCTGGTGATCACGCTAGCACTCGGAATGCGCAACATGTCGCGAAAGAATGCCATCGTGCGACGCATGAAGGTGGTCGAGACCCTCGGTTCGACCACGGTGATATGTACAGACAAAACGGGCACTCTGACCCGCAACGAGATGACCGTTCGTGCCTTCTTCGTCAA